>JAKDNC010000233.1 GCA_030452025.1 Nocardioides sp.
GCGCGGTCACCGAGGCCGGTGGCGTGCTCTCGCCACTCGACGCCGCCGACGTGGTGATGGCAGCCGTTGCCGACGAGCGATTCCTGATTCTGCCGCACGCAGAGGTGCTTGAGATGCACCAGCGCAAGGCGTCGGACCGGGACCGCTGGATCCGCGGCATGCAGCGCTACGCCGCGAGCCTGACCTGACCATCCCCATCCCGGAATCGAGAAGTCATGGAATTTGCATACGACCAGACCACCCGCGACCTGTTGGACAAGGTCTCCGCCTTCATGGACGACCACGTCTACCCGGCTGAGGCGACCTACATGGAGCAGGTGGCGGCAAGCCCCGACGCGTGGGGCCCGCCGCCGGTGCTCGAGACCGTCAAGGAGGAGGCGAAGAAGCAGGGACTGTGGAACCTCTTCCTCCCCGGCGAGGACGGGGCGGGCCTTACCAACCTGCAGTACGCACCCCTGTGTGAGCTCCTGGGTCGCAGCCTCCATCTGGCCCCGGCCGCCACCAACTGTGCTGCGCCGGACACCGGCAACATGGAGGTGCTGCACATGTTCGGCACCGACCAGCAGAAGCGGCAGTGGCTCGAGCCCTTGCTGGCCGGCAGGATCCGCTCCGCCTTCGCGATGACCGAGCCCCGCGTGGCCAGTTCGGATGCCACGAACATCGAGACCTCGATCGTGCGTGACGGCGACGAATACGTCATCAACGGTCGCAAGTGGTTCATCTCCGGTGCGATGAACCCCAACGCCGAGGTCATGATCGTGATGGGGAAGACCGACCCCTCGGCCGACCGGCACCGCCAGCAGTCGATGATCCTGGTGCCCCGCGACGCGGCCGGGGTCGACGTACGTCGGCCGATGACGATCTTCGGATATGCCGACCGCGACCACGGCGGCCACGCGGAGATCGACTTCACCGACGTGCGGGTGCCGGTCGACAACCTGATCGGCGACGAGGGTGCGGGCTTCGCGATCGCCCAGGCCCGCCTGGGCCCGGGGCGGATCCACCACTGCATGCGCCTGATCGGCATCGCCGAGCGCGGTCTCGAGCTGATGGTCGACCGCGCCACCTCGCGCGATGCCTTCGGCAAGTCGCTCTCCGAGCAGGGTGTGGTCCGTGAGTGGATTGCCGAGTCCCGGGTTCGCATCGAGCAGCTGCGCCTGCTCACACTCAAGACCGCATGGCTGATGGACACCGTCGGCAACAAGGGCGCGCACACCGAGATCCAGGCGATCAAGATCGCCGCACCGAAGGACGTGGAGTGGATCCTCGACAAGGTGATCCAGACCCACGGCGGAGGCGGCCTGAGCCAGGACTTCCCGATCGCCGAGTGGTTCGCCCAGGTCCGCACCCTCCGCTTCGCCGACGGACCCGACGAGGTGCACAAGAACGCCCTCGCCCGCAATGAGATCCGGAAGGCGGCCGCTCGGGGCTGACTTCTGCTGACCGGCTGCTGACGTCGGCGTCCAGATCGTGGTTTCGCTCCTGGATGAACCCTGCGACAGGAAGCTCACGCCGGCCACTAGTTGTCGTTGTGCCACTCCGCCCAGGCGAGCGAGCCAACGGGATCGCCGCTCGCGCTGATCTCGAACCGGATGTAGCGGTTCTCCGGCAGGTTGTACTTCCCGCCGTGGGCTGCCTTGCGGGTGACACAGTTGCCTTCGCCGCCCACGCTCATGCTGTAGGCGTTGCCGCTCGCGTTCACGGTCAGGTAGACCCGCTGGCCGTCGGCGTCGTTGTCGCACAGGGTGACCACGTCGCCGTACTCGTTGAACCACATGTGGCCGGCCGGATCGTAGGGCCAGGACTGGTCGTTGGTCCACATCTCGTGATCGGCCAGGGTGCCCATCCCACCGGTGCCGTGGTCCTCACTGGCGGCGGCCGCGGCCCGATGAGTTGCGCCGACGGCGAGCGCAAGGCCCCCGAGGCAGGTCGCGAGGGTCATGAGGACGGTGCGCCGGGCCCGAGTGTTGCTTGTTTCGCAGGTCGTGATTGTGGTCATTGCGGTTCTCTCCCGAGTTGACTGCAAGGAGCCTTCACCATGGCAGCAAGGTGCGGGAGGTGGCATCCGATTTTTGGCATCCAGGCTTCGCCATCGGCCCCCTTCGGTCGCAGGCTCAACGGTTGGGGATCAGGGCTCAGGGATCGAAATCTGTGCCAGAGTGGAATGCCCCACGCGCATGCCGACCCGTCGGCGAGGAGGCGGGGCACCTGTGGGCACCTTGACCAGCGGGGCCGGGCCCCTGGGAACACCTCGTGCTCCGCGTCCTGCACAGCTCCGGAAGGGTGAAGTGATGCACCGTCTGATGCGAGGCGCCGAGGTGCCTGACCCGCTCGCGCCGTACCTCGCCGTCGACCGCTCACGGCCGGCGTACGAGTGCTGGGTGGCCGGACACATGGTCGCGGGCCTCGACGGCACCGCGGCGGTGGACGGGCGGGTCGGCTCCCTGTCCACCACCCCCGACCAGACGCTGTTCCGCCGGATGCGCGCGATCGCGGACGTCGTGCTGGTGGGTGCCGAGACGGTACGCCGCGAGGAGTACGGCGCCGTGCGCCTGAGCGAGGAGGTGCAGGCCGAGCGTCGACTACGCGGCCAGTCCTCGATCCCGCCGGTTGCGGTGGTCAGCCGGAGCCTGGACTTCGACTGGACAGCGAGCGTGTTCGCGGATGCTCCCGATGACGCTCGCACCCACCTGATCACCTGTGCGGCAGCGGACCCGGGACGCCGGGCGGAGGCGGAAGCGGTCGCTGAGGTCGTCGTGGCCGGCAAGGACCGCGTCGAGCCCGCGGCGGCGTTGCGCGCCCTCGCGGAGCTCGGTCACCGCGTCGTGCTCTGTGAGGGTGGGCCCAGGTGGCTCGGGGAGCTGATTGCCGCGGACCGCCTCGACGAGCTCTGCCTTTCCCTCGCGCCGCTGATGGGCGGTGACCCGTTGCCGGTGAGTGTGACCCCGCCCGGCGCACAGCTGGCCGGATTCACGTTGCAGGACACGATGGCTGAGGACGACACGCTCTTCCTCCGCTACGAGAGGCGACGGGAGGCAGGTGAGCTCAGTGACCAGTGACGTGTTCGGCACCTTGATGGCCTCAGTGGACCAGCCCCTGGTCGTGCTGACCACCGCGGCTGAGGGCGAGCGGGCAGGCTGCCTGATCGGGTTTCACGGGCAGTCGAGCATCACTCCCGAGCAGTACGCCGTGTGGCTGTCCAAGGCCAACCACACCTACCGCGTGGCCCTGCGTGCGGCCCACTTCGCGTTGCACTTCCTGACGATGGAGGACCTCCGTGTCGCGGAGCGGTTCGGCAGTCTCAGCGGCGATGACGCCGACAAGTTCGCCGGGCTCGACATCGACCACGACGAGTACGACGTACCCCTGCTGCGGGCCTGTCCGAACAGGATGCTGCTCGATCGCATTGCGATGCTCGACGACGGCGGCGATCACGTGTGTCTCACCACCCGGGTCCGATCGGCCGACACCGGAGGAGCGTTCGTGCCCCTGCGCCTCTCGAGCGCCGACCACCTCGAGCCGGGGCACACGAGCGAGGAACGGGCGATCCAGCCGTGAGTAGCGACCGACCGCTCAGTCGAGGCAGAATTCGTTGCCCTCGACGTCCTGCATCACCAGACACGACTCGTCCCCGTCGGCGGCAAGCAACAGGCGCACGCGTGTTGCCCCGAGCGCGACGAGTCGCTCACACTCGGCCTCGAGCGTGGCCACGCGCTCTTCGCCCACGAGCCCGGTGCCGGTCCGCACGTCGAGGTGCAGACGGTTTTTGACGGTCTTGCCTTCGGGCACCCGCTGGAAGAACAGTCGCGGGCCCACTCCGTGGGGGTCAACGCATGCGAACGCCGAACCTTGAACCTCAGGCGGAAGAGAGCGATTGAACTCGTCCCAGTTGCCAAACCCATCCGGCGGTGGCGGTACGACGTAACCCAGCCCCTCGCACCAGAAGCGAGCGACGCGCTCTGGGTCGGCGCAGTCGAAGGTGACCTGGAATTCTTTGACCGATGCCATGGCTTCACCGTAGGGGCGCGACCCTACGTCGCGTCCAGCCCTTTTCGGGCTCGCCAGTGCTCCGGGCTGTCGGTGCGCCGGAGCCGTCGGTGGAAGCCCCCGTGGCGAGAAGGATTGCGCATTCTCAGGAAACATTTGGGATGGTGAGGCACAATAGTTTCTACGCCCAGCCGGGACCCGAGACCCGGCTGGGCGTTCTCATTCTCGGGAGCCGGCCCCGCGCTTCATCCCCGATGGTGCGGGGTTCGCTTCTGCTCCGCCGGCGGATGACCCTTGGCCGCCTATCGCGCTGCGGGGTGCGGTCCACTCGCGGATCGAGATGCACGGTGTCGTGGTTCGGCGCGGCCGCGGGTCAAGTCCCGGGGTCCGGGCTCGGGGCTCGGGCCCGGGGGGCGTCTTGGTGGCGCGCTGGTTGGGGCTCGCCTGAAGTCGGGCTGCGTGGTGCGGTGCGTTGGTTGTTGGGGTGAATCGCACTGGGTTGGTTGGAGTCTCCATCGTTTGGAAACGAGGATGTACTCATGCCGAAGGACACCACCCCGGGGAAGCCGACCACGCGTCGCTACAGCCCGGAAGAGAAGGCCGCTGCGGTGCGGATGGTCAGGACGCTGCGCGTCGAGCTGGGTACCGAGCACGGCACGGTGCAGCGCGTCGCTCAGCAGCTCGGGTATGGCACTGAGTCGGTGCGGTCCTGGGTGCGCCAGGCTGATATCGACGAGGGCCACGTGCCGGGAGTCAGCACGAGCGACGGCGCGAAGATGAAGGCGCTCGAGCAGGAGAATCGTGAGCTCAGGCGAGCCAACGAAATCCTGAAGAGGGCAGCGAGTTTCTTCGGGGCGGAGCTCGACCGCCAGCACAAGAAGTAGCCGCGTTCATCGACGCCAACCGTGACGATGTCGTCGCGGGTCGACGTCTGGGGGTCGAGCTCATCTGCAGCGTGCTGCAGGTGGCCCCGAGCAGCTACTACGAGTTCAAGAACCGGCAACCCTCGGTGCGTGCCCAGCGCGACCAGGTGATGGGCCCGGTCGTGCGGCAGCTGTGGGAAGACAACTACCGGGTCTACGGCGCCCGGAAGGTCTGGAAGGCCGCCCGCCGTGGTGGTCACGACGTCGGGCGTGACCAGGTCGCCCGGCTGATGCGCGATGCTGGGATCGAGGGTGTGCGGCGCACCAAGCGGGTCCGCACCACCAAGCCCGACCCGGGCATGCCGCGGCACCCCGACCTGGTGGGCCGGAACTTCACCGCCACGACCCCGAACCAGCTGTGGGTCACTGATCTGACGTTCGTGCCGACCTGGGCCGGCGTCGCCTACGTCTGCTTCATCATCGACGCCTGCTCGAGGATGATCGTGGGCTGGCGGGTCGCGTCGCACATGCGGACCACGATGGTCCTCGACGCGATCGAGATGGCCCGCTGGTCACGCGGCACCGAGCTCGCCGGGCTGCGGTGCCACAGCGATGCGGGCAGTCAATTTACGTCCATTCGTTACGGCGAGCGCTTGGCAGAGATCGGTGCGGTGCCCTCGATCGGGACCGTCGGCGATTCGTACGATAACGCGCTCGCCGAGACCGTCAACGGCTACTACAAGGCCGAACTCATCCGTGGTCCCGCCCACGAAGGGCGCCCGTGGAAGACGGTCGAGGACGTCGAGCTCGCCACCCTCGGTTGGGTCCACTGGCACAACCACGACCGCCTACACGGCTACCTCGACGACGTCCCACCAGCAGAGTTCGAGGACACGTTCTACGCTACAAAACGGACCGGCCAGACCCTGGTCGAAATCCAATAGCCCGAGCCTCCAACAGACCCAGTGCGATTCAGCCTCGTGCGCCTCGATGACCCGCTTCACGGTCTTGTGGGTCGTACCGCAGAT
>JAKDNC010000234.1 GCA_030452025.1 Nocardioides sp.
GGCGCGAAGATCGGTGTCGTGGGACCCAATGGCGCCGGAAAATCGACGCTGCTGAAGATCATGGCGGGCCTCGAGCACGCCAACAACGGTGAAGCGATCCGCGACCCCGACGCGACGGTGGGGATGCTCCAGCAGGAGCCGCCCCTGTCCGAGGGAAAGACCGTCCTCGAGAACGTCGAGGAAGCCGTTGGCGGGATCAAGGCCAAGCTCGACCGGTTCAATGCGATTTCCGAGGAGATGGCCGACCCGGACGCCGACTACGACAAGCTGCTTCCCGAGATGGGTGACCTGCAGACCGAGCTCGACCACGCCAACGCGTGGGATCTCGGCAGTCGACTCGATCAGGCGATGGACGCGCTGCGCTGCCCGCCGCCGGACTCGCTGGTCGACCACCTCTCTGGTGGTGAGCGCCGTCGCGTGGCCCTGTGCAAACTGCTGCTCGAGCAGCCGGACCTGCTGCTGCTCGACGAGCCCACCAACCACCTTGACGCTGAGTCCGTGGCATGGCTCGAGGGACACCTGAAGAACTATCCCGGCGCCATCTTGGCGATTACCCACGACCGGTACTTCCTCGACAACGTCGCCGAGTGGATCGCCGAGGTGGACCGCGGCTCGATCATTGGCTACGAGGGCAACTACTCGACGTACCTCGAGAAGAAGAAGGAACGTCTCAAGATCGAGGGGCAGAAGGACGCCAAGCGCGCCAAGATGCTCGAGAAGGAACTCGAATGGGTCCGCTCCAACGCGAAGGCCCGACAGACCAAGAGCCGTTCCCGGCTGGGGCGCTACGAGGAGCTGGCTGCGGAGGCCGAGAAGGCACGCAAGATCGACACCTCTGAGATCAACATTCCTGCCGGTCCCCGCCTGGGCGACATCGTTCTCGAGGCCGAGAGCCTGGAGAAGGGGTTCGAGGACCGCACCCTCATGCAGGATCTCTCCTTCAAGTTGCCCAGGGCAGGCATCGTCGGCGTGATCGGCCCCAACGGTGTCGGCAAGACGACGCTGTTTCGGATGGTCACCGGCGACGAACAGCCCGACGGCGGCGAGCTCAAGGTCGGCAAGACGGTGAAGTTGTCCTACGTCGACCAGAGTCGTGGCGGGATCGCCCCAGACAAGAACGTCTGGGAGGTCGTCTCCGAGGGGCTCGACTTCATCAAGGTCGCCAACTTCGAGATGAACTCGCGTGCCTATGTCGCGTCGTTCGGGTTCAAGGGCCCGGATCAGCAGAAGAAGGCGGGCGTACTCTCCGGCGGCGAGCGCAACCGTCTCAACCTCGCGTTGACGCTGAAGATGGGCGGCAACCTGTTGCTTCTCGACGAGCCCACCAACGACCTGGACGTGGAGACCCTGTCCTCGCTCGAGGATGCGCTCCTCGACTTCCCGGGCTGCGCCGTGGTCACCTCCCACGACCGGTGGTTCCTGGACCGCGTGGCCACTCACATCCTTGCTTGGGAGGGCGACGACGAGAACTCTGCCAAGTGGTTCTGGTTCGAGGGCAACTTCGCCGCCTATGAAGAGAACAAGATCGAGCGTCTCGGCGCTGACGCCGCCCGACCCCACCGGGTCACACACCGTCGCCTCACCCGCGACTGACCCCTCACCCACCAACAGCGCGAAGCCCGCACGGCCAGCAGTTGGCGCGCGGGCTTCACGCTTTGTGGTGGAGGCTCAGAGGGTCAGGTTGCCACGATCTCGATCCCAATTCCCCCGGGTGTTCCGTGCGAAGCGCATCCCGATGGGTCCATTTGGGATGCGAATTGCACGGAACGCCGCTGGGCCGGCAGGGGCGGCGGTCGGTCGGTCGGTGGACGCCGAGTCCTTCAGCTCCCGTGGGTGCGCAGGTCGGCCTCGGGGTGGGCAGCCGCGAGCCGGTCGACGACCGTGTCCATGACGCGGCCCATCGCGGCGAAGTCGTCCTGGTCGACGAGGTCGACGAGGTGTGCACGCACGCCGTCCACGTGTCTCGGCGCCGCGCGCACCAGGACCTGGAGACCGTGGTCGGTGAGCTTGGCTGTGACGCCACGCCCGTCGCCGGTGGCGTCGCCGCGGGAGACCAGACCGGCAGCCTCCATGCGCTTGATGGTGTGGGTGACCCGGCTACGACTGAACCGCATGGCATCGGCCAGTGCCGACATCCGGAGCTGACGGTCCTCGCGCTCGGAGAGCCGGACCAGCACTTCGTACTCGTTCAGCCCGATGCCGAACTCCTGGCGAAGTTCGGCATCGAGCCGATCGGTGAGCAGGATGGTGCCTATCATGTAGGCCCGCCACGCACGCTGCTGCTCGGCACCGAGCCACCGCGTTCCCTCCGTGGCATCATCCGGGATGCTGTCCGTCATGCAGCGGAGTCTAGGGCACCCACCCCGGAGGGCCGTGCGCATTCCTTGATCAGAGACGCTCGAGGATCATCGCCATGCCCTGCCCGCCACCGACACACATGGTGATCAGGCCGGTGGACTTGTCGTGCCAGTCCAGCGAGTTGAGCATCGTGTTCTGCAGGCGCGCGCCGGTCATCCCGAAGGGGTGGCCCACGGCGATCGCGCCACCGTTGACGTTGAGCCGGTCGATGTCGATGCCCAGGTCCTGGTAGGACGGCACGACCTGGGCTGCGAACGCCTCGTTGATCTCCACGAGGTCGATGTCGCCGATGCTCATGTTGGCGTGGGCCAATGCCTTCTTGGTCGCCTCGACCGGTCCCAGGCCCATGATCTCGGGAGAGAGGCCGGAGACCCCGGTGGACACGATGCGTGCCAGCGGCTTCAGTCCGAGCTCGGCAGCCTTGGTGTCGGACATGACCACCACAGCAGCTGCGCCGTCGTTGAGGGCGCAGCAGTTGCCGGCCGTGACCACACCGTCGGGGCGGAAGACCGGCTGAAGGTCCTTGAGCCCGTCATAGGTGACGCCGGCGCGGGGGCCGTCGTCGGCGCTGACGACAGTTCCGTCAGGGGTGGTGACCGGAGTGATCTCGCGGGCCCAGAAGCCGTCGGCGATGGCCTTCTCGGCCAGGTTCTGCGAGCGCACGCCGAATTCGTCGAGCTCCTTGCGGTCCAGGCCGCGCAGACGGGCGACGTTCTCCGCAGTCTGACCCATCGCGATGTATGCGTCCGGAAGCAGACCGTCCTCACGGGGGTCGTGCCAGTCCTGACCGCCTTGGGCGTATTTCTCCGTGCGCGCGGTGGCATCGTTGAAGATGTCGTTGCGGGTGCCCGGGATGTGGTCCGAGGTGCCGTTCTTGAATCGCGACACGGTCTCGACGCCGGCGGAGATGAACACGTCCCCTTCACCGGCCTTGATCGCGTGGAAGGCCATCCGGCTGGTCTGCACCGAGGACGCGCAGTAGCGCGTGATGGTGGCGCCGGGGACCTGGTCCATGTCGTTGAGGACGTTGACGATCCGGCCCATGTTGTTGCCCATCTCACCACCCGGCAGGCCGCAGCCGAGGTAGAGGTCGTCGACCGTGTTCGGGTCGAGGCCGGGGATCTTGTTCAGTGCAGTCTTCACGATCTGCGCGGCGAGGTCGTCGGGACGGAAGTCCTTCAGCGAACCCTTGTTGGCTCGACCGATGGGGGATCGAGCAACGGAAACAATCACTGCCTCGGGCATGTTTCTCCGATCATGGGGTCAATGGTTCTGTGCATCGTCGGCCACACTAGTGCGCTCCCCGCTCGCTCCCGATGAGTGGTCCCATCAGTTGGGTGAGGCACCTGGCCAGATAGTCCGACTGCTCTTCCGGCGGTCGTTGCAAGGCTCCGAGCAGTACGCCGTCCAGGGCAGCGACCAGCGCCTGGGCGTGCTCGTTGCTGTGGTCGCGACCGGCAACAGCGAGGTTCTCCTCGACCACGCTGACCAGTTCGCGCCGGGACTCGGCGAAGACCGCTGCAAGCTCGGGGTCGCGGGATGCCTCCATCGTCAGCTCGAGTTTGGCGATCAGCAGCGAGGAGGTGCCCAGCCAGTCCTGGAAGAGCCCGCGGGTGGCCTCGCGGGCGAAGTCCAGGCTTTCCTCGGTGTGGTCGGAGATTGCCTCGGAGAGGCGCCGCACGTCGTGCGTCACACGGGCCGCGACGTAGGCGGCGAGGGCACCCTGCAGCGCATGGCGGGTGCGGAAATAGCTCGAGCACGAGCCCTCGGGCAACCCGGCACGTCGATCCACGCGTCGGTGAGTAAGGCCGCGCAGCCCGTTGGCCGCGACGAGGTCCATCCCCGCCTTCAGGAGTTGAAGGCGGCGTGGACTGAGGTCATGTGCGGCAGGCACGGGAATTCCTCCCTGGGAGTTCGGGCCGGTGACCGGGGACACTACCGCGCCGCTTGCGAGGGGCTTTCTACAGATGTAGTTTCTACAAACGTAGAGATTCTACGGTCGTAGAAAGGAATCGCGTCATGACCTTCGAACTCGCTCCACTTGCCGGGGTCATCGCCGTCGGCATCATTGCTCTCGCCATCGTCGGTGGCGTGATCGCCGTGGCTTCGGTCGTCGACTTCATCGTGCACAACCGGCCCGTCCGTGTGGCCCGTCAGCAGAGCATCCCGACGTATTACCGAAGCCTCGCCTTCAGCCGCTGAATCGGTCGTTGGTCCTGCCGGGCGCAGGCTCTGGGAGACTGATGTCGTGCGCCACCTCTATGAATGCCCCGTCCGCTGGGTCGACCTCGATCTCCTGGGTCACGTGAACAACGTGACTTACGTCGACTACCTCCAGGAGGCGCGGATCGACATGTTGTTGACCCACGCCCCGGACTCGCGGGCGACCGATCTCGCGGAGGGAGTGGTGGTCGTCCGCAGCCAGGTGCAGTACGTCAGCCCACTGACCTTCCGGACCGCACCGGTCAAGATCGAGTCATGGGTCAGCGAGATCCGGGCCAGCACCTTCACGATGGCCTACGAGGTCTTCGACCAGACGGACGAGGGGCGCGTGGTCTATGCGCGCGCCACGACCGTGCTCACGCCGTACGTCTTCGCCCAGGAGCGTCCGCGTCGGGTCAACGCCGACGAGCGTGAGGCGCTGAGCAGGTTCCTCGGGGAGGACCCGCTGCCCGGTGCGACAGAGTACGACGATTCGCGGCACCATGACATCGGTCGTTCACCGATGCGCGTCCGGTTCTCCGACGTGGACGTCTACGCGCACGTCAACAACGTGAAGTACTTCGAGTTCTTCCAGGAGGCGAGGATCGGCTACATGACGCGGGTCTGGGAGAGCATCGAGCAGGACCGGCTGCAGGATGGTGGGAGCCGTGGGGACGTGCCCATGGTCCTGGCCCGGATGGACGTCGACTACCGCATCCCGATCCTCTTCCGTCCCGAGCCGTACGACATCTACTCGTGGGTCTCGAAGCTCGGCAACTCGTCCTTCGTGATCGACGCCGAGATCGTGGACGAGGGTCGGGTGCTCAGCCGGGCCCGCGTGGTGATGGTGACCTTCGATCCCGCCACCCAGCGAGCTGCACCGGCTCCCGAGGCCTACCGCGACGTGCTGCGACAGGAGATCGCCCGCGCCGACTGAGCGGAGCTGCGCACGGCTACGCGGGCTCGTGGGTGTTGATCATGAACTGTGCAGCGTGGGTGACGTAGTCCCAGAACTTCGCGTCCTGCTCAGGGGGCAGGCCCACGGCGTCCAGCCCCGCCCGGAAATGCGTCAACCAGTGCGACGCTGCGGTCGGGGTCACCTCGAAGGGCGCGTGACGCATTCGCAGCCGTGGGTGCCCCCGAGTGTCGGAGTACGTCGTCGGGCCGCCCCAGTACTGCACCAGGAACAGTGTGAACCGCTCCGCAGCCGGGCCGAGGTCCTCCTCGGGATAGAGCGGCCGCAGCACTGGATCGCCGGCAACGCCCTCGTAGAAGGTGTCGACGATCTTGCGGAACGTCGGATGGCCGCCGATCTCG
>JAKDNC010000235.1 GCA_030452025.1 Nocardioides sp.
GAGTCCATCCTCGTTTCAAAACGATGAAGACTCCAACCAACCCAGTGCGATTCATGTCATGAAGAAGATTGGTCTGGTTGCGCTCGCAATTACCACGTTTGGGGCCACGATGGCCTTGGCCCCAGCAGCGTATGCAGGGACAAACATCGGGTGGGTCTGGAACAGTGATGACCACGACGCCAAGGCCCGATTTCGCAACGTTGGCGATCACGTTGACCTCTGCCGACATAACAACGCAAAGGTCAAGGTCCAGGTTCGAACCGGACGCAGCGGGACCCGTTCGGGCAGTTATAATGGCGCGATTGACACGTGCAAGAACTTGAACTGGAACTTCGATGAGGGAGATTGGGTTCAGATTAAGGTCTGCGAGGTGAAGACGGCCTTCCCGGATGACTGCAGCCCTTGGTCCAATCGAGGCTTTGCGTGAAACTAGGGCTGACGTCGGCTGTATCTCGCCTGAGATGCGATACAGTCTCGCCGTGTTGAGTGTCAGCGGTATTCAGTTCGACTACGGATCGTGGGCCGTTCTGAACGGCTTGGAGATGCAGGTCGATTCTGGGCAGGTCTTGGCTATCAGCGGCGAGAGCGGGTCGGGTAAGTCAACACTGTTGCATATCCTTGCGGGACTCATTCGTCCCGACGCTGGCGCGGTGGAACTCGATGGGGCCCGCATTGATGATCTCTCTGAGCGGCGGCGTGCCGCAATCCGGTTGAGGCGGTTTGGATTCGTATTTCAATTCGGAGACCTCCTTCCCGAATTGACTATCGCAGAGAACGTGTCGCTGCCCTTGAGACTCATGGGGAGGTCTCGGAAGGAGTCGATGAATAGCGCAAAAGAAGTGTTGGCCGAATTGGGGATCGGTGAACTTGCCGAGCGTGGGCTGGCTGAAGTCTCCGGAGGGCAGATGCAACGTGCCGCTCTCGCCAGGGCGCTGATCCACGACCCATCTGTTGTGCTTGCTGATGAGCCGACGGGCTCGCTGGACCCAGACGCATCGGCAACGGTGCTCGACGCGTTACTGCGTGCCGCTCACGATCACGAACTGGCGGTCGTGCTCGTGACGCATGACTCAACGGTTGCCGACCGATGTGACCGTCGTACTCTTCTCCGCGGTGGGCGTCTCGTGCAGCAGCGATCACGTCAGTCCCAGCCGGGATAGGAGCATGACCCTGCGCTCTTTCCTCTGCTCGGTAGCACTGGGGGCTCGACTGGCCAGCTTCCGTGGGTACGTCAGCGTCATGCGTGCCCTTCTTGTTTCTGCGGCAGTTGCAGGAGTGACGCTGTTCGCGTTGGCTGCCGCATCTGTTTCCTCAGTGACGTCTGCTCACCTGGATCGTGAAGCCGCACGTGCCGTGCAACTCGAACCCGACTCCGATGAGAGCAGCCTGCGCGCGGTTGACCCGCGACTTGTTGCGGAGCGTCTGTGGAATGGTCACCGAGTCAGCCGGACGTATGTCGCCTCAGGTAGCGGACCGACGGTGGCTCCGCCGCCGGGTATGGATCGGATCCCGGCTGCCGGAGAGATGTATGTCTCTCCAGCGCTGTCGTCACTCCTCAATGGCGACGAGGTCATCCGAAAGCTGTTCGGTGAAAGTCAGATCATGGGCACGATCGGCGAAGAAGGGCTTGTCGGACCCGATGAACTTCGCGCGGTAGTGGGGGTGGAGGACTCCCAGACTCTGACGCCCGCCTCGGGTTTCGGCGGACGTCCGGAGGCCAAGAGCAGCGGTGACACTCGTGTCAACATCGTCATCGCCATTTTCTTGGTCGTGCTGATCGCCATTCCTGCGCTACTGCTGGTGACGATCAGTGCGCGGATGTCCCAAGACTCTCGCCGTCGTCGAGCCGACAGTTTGCGTTTGTTGGGCGCGAGCCGATGGCGGGTCGCGTTGCTGATCAGCATTGAGGTGCTCATGCCCGCGGTGTTCGGCACGGTGGCAGGGACGTTGGCATACTCCGTCGCCCGGGGCCGTGTCGATCACATCCCCTTCACCAATACGACCTTCTACCCGTACGACGTCGTACCAGCACAGGGAGGATTGCTCTGGATCCCTCCCGTGGTGACTTTGTTGGTGGTGCTGACTGCGGTGTGCCAGACGGGTGCGCGACATACGTCGACCCGCCAAACCCTCACCGCGTCGAGGACGCGGCCCCTGTGGTCGCTGCCGCTGGTGGTCGCGCTCATCGGACTCGGTGCGTGGCGGTTTGCCGCTGAGCACTTGCCGGATGTGCTTGCCGGGCTTGGTCTTTGGGTCCTGGTTGCGCTGGCTGCGGTGGGCCTTGCGTCGTCTGGCTCTGGAATCACGCAACGGATCGGGAAGGCGCTGGCACCGAAGGTTCGAAGTCCCGGAACGAGTCTGGGGCTCTCGATGTGTGGCCACAGCCCTGGCACGGCTGCACGTCTGTCCGGGGTCCTGGCCGTCACGTTGCTGGCTATCGGCGTGAGCACTCCGTTTGTTGCCCTCCTGAACGGAGGTAGTGAAGCAAGGGCAGCTCAAGTGCTGGGGCAGGCCAAGGACGTTGTGATTGTGACGGGGGCGACGCGCTCCCTTCCCTCCGAGAAGGAAGCCGCTCGTTGGGAGGGGGTCAGGCAGGTCATGCCCAGTGGGCTGGTGACCACGGAATCGCAGGGGCAGATCCCGTTCCTGCGAGCCACCTGTGAACAGTTGTCCGACCTGTCGCGGCGGGAGGTCTCGAAGTGCACCGATGCCCCCGCGTGGCTGGCCGTCGATTCCGAGACGACTCTCATCGACGGTGCGGGCTCTGTTGTCGAGACGCGGCAGGGAGAACTGGTAGTCCCGGGGCGGCGGCGCGCTATCGAAATTCCTGGCCTCAGCCAAGATCTCGATGGCGTTCTGAAGCTGAGTCCAGGTGACTACAGCCAACTGCCGATCCCACCAGAGCATCGGCAGTTGGTCTTGCGGGTGGCCAGCGCTCACGTCTCGGAAGTCATCGCACAGTTGACCGCGATCGACCCCGGTGGGACACAGAGCACCGGCGAGTACGGCTACCTTGATCCGGACCAGGCCCAGTTTCCTGAGCAAGTTCAATGGGTTCACTTCGGCTCGATTGCTTGTCTCGCTCTGGGGATCCTCGCCATCGTGGCGGCAACGCTGGGTGACGGTGTGCCGCGCCGCCGTCGGCTGCTTCCCTTGATCATTGCTGGAGCGCCTCGACGTGAAGTGTTCCGTTGCCACTTGGCATGTACCGGTATGCCCTTGGCCACCATGGGCACGATTGGAAGCATCATGGGGTGGGTTGCGTATCAGGGCGTGCGCGGGCTTGATGATCGTGCTGTGGCTCCGACGAGTTTCTATCTCGGGCTCGTTGTCGCCGGGCTCGTCGTCACCGCCTTCGTCGTCCTGGTGACCGCTCCTCCACTGGTCCGACCGACGAGTAGCCGGGAGTTCATCGAGTCCGAGTGAGCGCCGCGGAGCGCCACGAACGATCCAGCCCGCCGCTGGGACGTGACTCTTCGGTAACTACGTCGTTTGTCCCCCCGAAGCGCCGCCCGGAGGATCGAGCGGCTACCCGGACTCTGGAGGACAGATGGCGCCCGTGGACGTGTTGGTGGCAGGTGGCGGCGGATTCATCGGGGGACACCTCGTGGCGGATCTGCTGCGGCAGGGCAAGACCGTGCGATCGGTCGACGTGAAGCCGCAGAGCGAGTGGTACCAGGTGCACGACGACGCCGAGAACCGTGTCGCGGACCTGTCGCTCCTCGACGACGCGATGTCGAGCACCGAGGGCGCCCAGGAGGTCTACATGCTCGCCGCGGACATGGGTGGCATGGGCTTCATCGAGAACAACAAGGCGCTGTGCATGCTCACCGTCCTGACCAGCACCCATATGCTGCAGGCCGCCCGGCAGCATGAGGTCGAGCGCTACTTCTACTCCTCGTCGGCCTGCGTCTACGCCGCGGACAAGCAGGTCGAGGTCGACATCACCGCGCTCAAGGAGTCCGACGCCTACCCGGCGATGCCCGAGGACGGCTACGGCTGGGAGAAGCTCTTCACCGAGCGGATGTGCCGCCACTTCGAGGAGGACTTCGACCTCACCACGCGAGTGGCGCGCTACCACAACGTCTACGGACCCGAGGGCACCTGGACCGGCGGCCGCGAGAAGGCCCCGGCAGCGGTCTGCCGCAAGATCGCCACCGCGGCGATCACCGGAGAGCACGAGCTGGAGATCTGGGGCGACGGTGAGCAGACCCGGTCGTTCATGTACATCGACGACTGCCTCCAGGGGTCCCAGATGATCCTTGCCGGCGACTCGAACGTGCCGGTCAACCTGGGCAGCGACGAGCTGGTGAGCATCAACCAGCTGGTCGACATCGTCGAGGACATCGCCGGGATCAAGTGCGCTCGCAACTACAAGCTCGACGCGCCCCAGGGTGTCCGGGGGCGCAACTCCGACAACACCCGGATCCAGGAGACCTACGGCTGGGCGCCATCGATCTCCCTGGCTGACGGCCTCGCGAAGACCTATGCATGGGTCCACGACGAAGTCAAGCGTTCGATCGGCTGACGGGGCCGGCGATGACGATGCGGATTCTCGTCCACGACTACAGCGGCCACCCGTTCCAGGTGGAGCTGAGCCGCGCGTTGTCCGGCCGCGGCCACGAGGTCACCCACTCGTGGTGTGACGCCTACACGTCCGGCAAGGGCCACCTGGCCGCTGCACCGGAGGAGCCGATCCAGTTCCAGCCGATCGGGGTCGGTGTCACGATCACCAAGCTGAGCTTCGTACGTCGCCTGGGTCAGGAGCTGCGCTTCGGGCTCCAGCTCTCGCGGCAGGTACGCCGGACCCGGCCCGACGTCGTGCTCGCGGCCAACGTCCCGATCCCGACCCTGGTGATCCTGGCCTTCTTCTTGATGGTCACCCGCACGCCGTGGGTCCTGTGGCACCAGGACGTGCAGGCCGTCGCGATCCGCTCGTTCGCCGGCAAGCAGCTCTCCCGGGCCTTCGGGGCAGTCGCGTCGGCGATCGAGCTGGGCGAGCGCTGGTGCTCCCGCCGGGCCCGCGACATCGTGGTCATCGCGGACTCCTTCGTCGATGTGCACCGCAAGTGGGGGACCGGGGACAAGGTGAGCGTCATCCCCAACTGGGCGCCGCTGGACGAGATCGTCCCGACCCCGCGGGCCAACGACTGGTCGGTCGAGCACGGCCTGACCCAGAAGAAGACCCTGCTCTACTCGGGCACTCTCGGCCTGAAGCACAACCCGGGCCTGCTGGTTGCCTTGGCCGACCGGGTCCGCGCTGCCGGTGGAGCCGGCCAGGAGGTCGAGCTGGTCGTGGTCAACACCGGTCCCGCCGAGGAGGTCCTCCGCGCCGAGGCTGCGCGCCTCGACGTACCCCTGACCCTTCTGCCGTTCCAGCCCTACGCCCGTCTGCCCGAGGTGCTCGGCGCGGGCGACGTCCTCGTGGTGCTGCTCGAGCAGGACGCCGGCGCCTTCTCGGTGCCGTCGAAGACGCTGTCCTATCTCTGTGCCGGGCGCCCGATCCTCGGTCTGATGCCGGGGGAGAACCTCGCGGCTCAGCTGATCGACCAGATCGACGGATGCGTCCTGCCGCCGTCCGAGGATTCGCTCGACGAGGCCTCAGAATGGGTCGGCGAGATGTTCGCGGATGACGAGTACGCCGCCAAGCTCGGCCGTCGTGCCCGAGAGCTGGCCGAGTGGGAGTTTGCGCTCGACACGTGCACCGATCGCTTCGAGGAGCTCCTCACCGGGACACTCGTGGGATGAAGCGGGATCAGTAGGCGCCAGCGTGCCCGACGACCGCCCGGGCGGTCCGCAGCAGGATCTTCACGTCGGACCCCAGTGACCAGTTGTCGACGTAGGCAAGATCCAGCCTGACGCTCTCCTCCCAG
>JAKDNC010000236.1 GCA_030452025.1 Nocardioides sp.
GCCGAGATCGTCTCCTTCGACCAGCTCATCGAGGCCGGCTCGATGGCCGAGGCCAAGGCCAAGGGCAAGGTGCGCATCGAGGGCAAGGACTACGTGATGCGCGATGGTGACGTGGTGGAGTTCCGCTTCAACGTGTAGATAACAAGGGCATATGCCTGTTTTGGGCTACGACGGTTGCCGTGATTGCGTGTCGTTTCGACGTGTAGACCCGTCCTCGGTGGCCGCCTTCGACGAGGAGGGGTGGCCATGTGCCTCGCGGTTGCTATCATGATTGATAGCACTTGAGGAGGTGGTCGACGATGTCATCCATCGTCGTTCGAGGTCTCGATGACGCGGTGAAGCAGCAGCTCGCCATGCAGGCGAAGGAACACGGACGCTCGATGGAAGCCGAGGTCCGCCACATCCTCACGAAAGCCTCGCGACGGCCCCACATCGGGATGGCGCTCCTGTCCGTCGCTCAGGAGGTCGGCGGGGTCGACGAGTTGTCGGTCCCGGCGCGCGACGATGTGGCGCGAGCGGCGGACTTCGAGTGATCGTTCTCGACACGAACGTCATCTCCGAGATCTTCCGGCCGACGCCTGAAGAGCGCGTCGTCGATTGGCTCGAGTCGCTCACGGGTGAGGTCTCCATTACGTCGATTACGCTCGCAGAACTGCTGGCGGGCGTGCGTCGGCTCCCGAGCGGTCGGCGCAAGGAAGCGCTGTCCGGCCGCATCGAGGTCGCGCTCGAGCCGTACCGCGGGAGCCGATCGGTGCTTCCCTTCGATGATCTGGCAGCTGATCGCTACGCCGACGTCCTCGTTGCCCGCGAGTCGGCCGGAGTGCCGATCAGTACGGCCGACGCACAGATCGCCGCGATCTGCTTGGCTCATGGCGCGACCTGTGCGACGCGCAACGTCAAGGACTTCACGCATACCGGTGTCGAGCTCTTCGACCCGTGGAACGCCCCGTCGTGAGCCAACTGGCGATCGACGACGTCATGCACGATGACTCACGTCGAGTCATCCCGCCGCACTGCGTCGGTGGCATCGTGATCGCGGGTGTCGGCGGTGTGCTGATCTCCGAGTTGGCGCGCGGCCGATCGGCCGGGCACCTGTCACGGACCCGCCCGGTCAGCCGCTCCTCATCCTGCCGGTCGACGCACCATTCAGGTTGTGGTCGCACGGCCACATCGACGTGCGCAGAAGAGCTGGGTGGCTGCTGAGCCCACATAGCCCTACGTGTGGGCATGTGATGGAGTTTCGATTCAACGTCTGGGCTCACGGAGGATCCCGCACTCCTCAGAACAGAGGCCACGGTACCGCCGGCATCGCGCCGCTCGGGGCCGGGAACTGCCCGTCCGTACGCAGCTCGGCGCAGCGGGCGGCGAGTGCTGCGACTTCTTCGGCGCTGAGCAGATCCTTCAGGCGTCGGCCCAGCTCGCCGTGCAGTCCTTCGCCGACACGGTCGATGCCCTCGCACTCCTCGTCGGTCAGTGCCTCACCCAGCCAACCCCAGAGGACCGTGCGCAGCTTGGGGTCGCGATGGAAGGTGAGCCCATGGTCGACGCCGTACCGATGTCCGTCGGCCATGGCGAGGATGTGGTCGCCTTTGCGATCGGCGTTGTTGATGATCAGGTCGAACACCGCCATGCGTCGCAGCGCCGGCGAGTCCTCATGGATGAGGGTGATCCTCTGCCCGCTCTGATCGTGTCCCTCGAGAACGCTTCTCCAGCCCGTCGTGGGCAGGTGGTCGCTCGCGACCAGATCCACGGCGCGCTGGGCGCGGTCCTGCTCCTGCCAGAGCTGCACCATCCCTTCGCCCATCGGGCCGTCGCGAAGCCAGGTGCGCGGCACGACGTTCCAGCCGAGGGCCTGCGAGATCAGGTAGGCGGCCACCTCCCGGCGGGCCAGGGTGCCGCCGGGGAAGTCCCAGAGCGGGGCCTCGCCCGCCAGCGGCTTGTAGACGACCACCGCGCCATCGATGCTGCCGAGGAACGTCGCGTTGGACGCCGTCGTGATGCGGCCGGTGAGCGTCAGGTCGGCGGTGGCCGGGTCCGTCGCGGTCATCAGTCCTCGGGAAGGGTGCAGATATGGCCGTCGGGGTCCATGGGGTGGCCGCAGAGCGTGCACAGGGGACGCCCAGCGTCCACGATCTCCCGGGTGCGCCGGGTGAACGCCCGAGCAGTGCCGACCGGCATCCGCACCCGCAGCATCTCGGAGTCCGCCGCAGCGCCTCCATCGAGCGCGTCGTCTTCGGCGCTGAGGGGGTGCGCCTCGATGATCACCTGGGCCGTCGTGGGATCCCAACCGATGCCGATGGTCCCGGCCCGGAACTGCTCCTGGACGGTCTCGAGCGGATCGTTGTCGACGAGCTCGACGGGAGTGCTGGTGGGGACGCTAAAGCGGTTGCCCTCGACGGCGATGAGCTGGTCGAGGATCTCGTCGATCTTCAGCGCGAGCAGAGCCGACTGCTCCTTCTCCAGGGCGATGCTCACGATCTGTTCCCCGGCGCGCGCCTGCAGATAGAACGTCCGGGCCCCGGGACGCCCGACCGTCCCGATGACGACCCGATCCGGCCAGTCGAACTCATGAATATGTGCAGGCGCGTCGGTCATGTCTTGATCCTAGGGGTCCGGTCGCCCGTGGCGGGAGTGCCGGCGCTGCCGCCCACCGCTGCATCGCCGGAGGGGATGTCCTTCGCGAGCCAGGACAGATCACCGGAGTCGGTGTTGGTCGCCCAGACCCTCGGCCGGCTCGCGCCATAGCTCACGATCGACACGGAGGCGGGCCCCACCTCGAGCCGTTGGAACAGGTCGAGGTGCATGCCGAGCGCGTCGGCCAGGATCGACTTGATGATGTCGCCGTGGCTCACCGCCACCCACACCGCCCCCGGCCCATGCCCGGCCTCGACGGCGGCATCGTGGCGTCGGATCGCTGCCACCGACCTGGCCTGCATCCCCGCCAGGGACTCGCCGCCGGGGAAGACGACAGCGGAGGGCTGCGACTGCACGATCGGCCACAGATCCTCGGTCGCGAGATCGCTGAGCTGTCGGCCCTGCCACTGCCCGTAATCGCACTCCGTGAGCTCGGGGTCGACCGACGAGGAGGGTGCGTCGCTCTGGCGCTCGACGATGGCCCGGGCAGTCTCCGCGCAGCGCTCGAGCGGGCTCGTCACCACTCGGGCCACGGGCACGGCCGCGATCCTCTTGCCGGCCAGCGCCGCCTGATCCCGTCCGAGATCGTCGAGGTGGACGCCGGGGGTCCGACCTGCCAGCAGACCGGTCGCATTGGCCGTGGTGCGGCCGTGCCGCACGAGGAGTACTGTCGCCATCTCCCCAGAGTAACGACACGGTCGAGCTCGGCGCCCGCTCAGCGCTCGTGCCGGCCACGGGAGGGATCGGTCGGCGCTGCCGAAGATGACCCTGCTGCGGGCCTCAGGCGATGGCCAGACGGCGGAACGCCTGGTCGAAGATCGTGAGCCCTTCGAGGCCCGGGATCCGTTGCATGCGCTGGTCGAGCTTGTCGACGTCGTGCTGCTTGCCGCCGAAGAGGTGCCCGAAGACGTGTCGGACCTCGTCCTCCTCCATGATCCCGGAGCCCACCGGGCGCCACGCCTTGCTGAGCAGCAGGCGGACGAGCTTGCGCGCCTTCTCGGACGTCTCCAGGCGTGCCCGTGCCTGGGTCGTGTAGAAGGCGACGTGCCGTGTCTCCTGCTGGGCGATGCGCTTGACCAGGGCGGCCAGCGTGGGGCTGTCGGTCATCTCCGCGAGGCGCCGGTACCCGGCGGTGGCGGAGAGCTCGTTGGCTACTCCCCAGGTCATGTGCACGGCGACGAAGTCCTGGCCCACCAGGTTCGCCAGGCCGGACTGCTTCACGGATGACAGCGCGAGCTGCCAACCGAGCCCCAGCCGCTTGGCCTTGACCTCGTCGTAGTCGACGACGATCCCGTGCTCGGCCAGCACGGCCGCCAGGGCTTCCCCGTGCCAGAACTCCTCGCGATTCCAGGTGGTCATGAATCCGGCCGATTCCTCCTCCCGGTGGGAGGGCGTGACCAGCAGATCCCGGAGGAAGCAGGTGGTGTGGTATTCGACGTCGCACATGTAGCGGACCGTGCGCAGGGTCTCCGGATCCAGCGGCTGTTCGCGGAAGACCGTCAGGTCCAGGTCGTCCCACTGCAGCGGTTCGGAGGTGTCGGTGAAGCGTTCGAGATCAAAGGCCATGGGAGGTCCTTCCAGGGGTCCGGCCCGACGACATGCGCAGGGAGCGCCGCGGGGCCGGGAGCAGATCGTGCAGGGTCGACGTGGCGCGGGCGAGGTCCGCCCGGGCGGCGGGGGAGCGGAAGATGCTGGACAGGGCGCGGGATTCGTCGGGATCGGCCACCCCGACCACGCGCAACGGCTCCCACCCGCGGCCGAGATATCGGCGTGCGGTGACCGCTTCGGGCCGGGAGCGGGAGATGCGGGCCTCCGCTTCGAGCTGGAAGAAGCGGGCACTGTGCTCCCGGCGTCGGAGGATCTCTTCGACGACGCGCGCCGACTCCCCGTGCAGCCGGGGCAGCACCGATCGGTAGGCGGCCTGCAGCGCTTCTTCCTGGACGGCCAGGCGTGCCATGTGACCGGCGACCACCGGTTCCCCCACCACATTCGTCCAGACGGGCGCGAGGAGCGGCATGACCGTCTCGAGGTACGCGCTGCGGACGTGGGAGACGACAGAGCGCCGACGCGGCGGACGGGTCGACGGCCCGGTGGCGGCCAGCAGATCCCGCATGGCGCGGCCGAGCTGATGACGGGCGAATGCCCAGGTCGCCACGAAGGCCGTGATCCGAGCCTCGTTGGCGGTCCAGGTGGCCAGGAGAGCGCGCGCCTCCGACAGTCCGGCACTGTCCAGACGGCAGAGGAACGCGAGATCGGAACGGGTCTCCCCCGACAGGTCCTCCGCCGCGGCGGCCGTGGCATCGACGAGGATGCGCTCGTGGTCCTCGCGACCATAGGCGGCGACATCGAAGTCCGTGTAGAGCACGGTCAGATTGTCGGGGTCGGAGTGGAGACGGCCGGCGCGGTAGCCCGGCAGCGGTTCCGCGGTCGGTGCGGGGTGAGCGGCCCTGCTGGAGTTCGGGGCGGGAAGAATGATGATCGACCTCCTCAGGACTGGGATCGGCGCAGCAGGGCTGCCGTCGACCGGCGGGTGCGGAGGCCGTCAGCGCGTTCTGGCCCCGTCGGGCGATCGTGGTGAAGCGCCGTGTCCTGTGTTCGGAGGACAAGGGCGATCAGATTGGCCCCGGCGTCAGCGGGCGCGGGTGCAGCTGTGGATCATCCCTGTCCGGAGGTCGTCGTGACGGCGCTGCCGGTGACGATCAGATCGATCAGTCGAGCTGCGACGAGCTGGAAGAACGCCTCGCCCTCGATGACGGCGAATCCCGGGTCCGTCCATGCCGCTCGGGGCGTTCCGAGCAGCCGACGGGCGCGCAGCCGAAACACGCCGTCGTATGTGCTGGAATACGGAGGAGTTCCGATTCGACGAGCGACGCAATGAGGACCCATATTCTCGCTCCCAGTATGATAAGTCTGTGACTCACGACGAATTGAGCCTGCATCTCGAAATTCGAGGCGGTGAGCACGGCACCATTCTGATGCTCCACGGTGGTGGCGTCGGGGGATGGATGTGGAATCCGTGTGCCGGACATCTGGCGTCGAAATTTCGGCTGCTGATTCCTGACCTGCCCGGGCACGACCGCAGCTCCGCGGCGCCTTACGCATCCCATGACGAGACGATTGAGGAACTGGCCGCAACTCTTCAGAAATACGCTTCTGAGCCGGTGTCCGTTGTGGGATTTTCCCTCGGCGCGCAACTCGCGGTACTCCTGGCCGCCCGATATCCGGAGCTGGTGCGAG
>JAKDNC010000237.1 GCA_030452025.1 Nocardioides sp.
TGTTCCCTGGCCGAGGCGGTGGCCGGCGCCGACCTCGTGGTCACCTCCTACACGCTCTTCCGGCTCGAGGCTGAGGAGTACGCCGCCCGGCGGTGGGGCGGTCTCGTGCTCGATGAGGCGCAGGCGATCAAGAACCACCAGGGCAAGACCTATCAAGCGGTCCGCAAGCTCGATGTACCGTTCCGGCTCGCGGTGACCGGTACGCCGTTCGAGAACCGTTTGATGGAGCTGTGGGCGTTGCTCTCGGTCGTGGCTCCCGGGCTCTACCCGTGGCCGCGGCGGTTCATCGACCTGGTGGTCAAGCCCGTCGAGAAGCAGGGCGACCAGGCGGCACTCGACCGGTTCCGCAGCCGCATCCGCCCGTTCATCCTGCGCCGCACGAAGGACCTCGTCGCCGCGGACCTGCCCGCCAAGCAGGAGCAGGTGCTCGATGTCGCGCTGAGTGCCAAGCACCAGCGGGTCTACGACACCCACCTGCAACACGAGCGACAGGCGATCCTCGGGCTGGTCGACGACTTCGACCGCAACCGGGTGGCGATCTTCAGCTCGTTGACCAAGCTGCGCCAGCTGAGTCTCGACGCGGCGCTGGTCGACCCGGAGCACGAGGCGCTCGGCTCGGCCAAGCTCGACGCCCTCGTCGAGCACCTCGCCGAGGTCGTGGCTGAGGGGCACAGGGCGCTGGTGTTCAGCCAGTTCACCGGGTTCCTCAAGCGAGCCCGCACCAGGCTCGAGGAGCAGGGCATCACCTGTCGCTACCTCGACGGGTCGACGCGTGACCGGCGCGCAGAGATCGATGCCTTCAAGGACGGTGACGCCGATGCGTTCCTGATCAGCCTCAAGGCGGGCGGGGTAGGGCTGACCCTGACCGAGGCCGACTACGTCTTCGTGCTCGACCCCTGGTGGAATCCGGCCACCGAGGCGCAGGCCGTCGACCGGGCGCACCGCATCGGGCAGCGGCGATCGGTGATGGTCTACCGGCTGGTGGCCACCGGCACCATCGAGGAGAAGGTGATGGAGCTCAAGGAGCGCAAGGCCGCCCTCTTCGCCTCGGTCTTCGAGGGTGACGGGGCCATGGGCAAGGGCATCGACGCCGATGACGTGCGGTCGCTGTTCGAGGAGTGAGCCCGGACCTGCTTCTCGTGTGGCACTGCCTCGGTGACCATCGTGACTCGCGGGGCCTCCGTGCGAGCTGTCCGCCTCGCTCGCAAGCGCTCACTGGCCCGCTCGAGGTGTTGCTCAGCAAGAGCGCCGGAATGCAGCCGGACGCCTTGGTCGCCGGGCGTGCGGACTTCACGGAGTGGAACCTGCGACCGCGCCACTGCTGGCAGTCGAGACTCTCTGGCACAGCACCCGGTTGGTCGACCTGAACCTCAAGCGGGCGCCTGACGAACGGGCAGAGGTCACCACCTACTGGGTCATCCACGGCACGCGAGACTCATGACAACCGCTTGATGACCAGATCGAGCTTGCCGCCCATTGCCTCGACTTTGGTGTCGAGTGTGTCGAAGCGTCCTTCGAGGCCGTCGACCTTGGTGTCGAGTGTGTCGAAGCGTCCTTCCAGGCCATCGACCTTGGTGTCGAGTGTGTCGAAGCGACCTTCGAGGCCATCGACCTTGACGGTGAGTGCGTCGCAGCGGGTGTCGATCTTCGCGTCGAGCGCGTCGTACCGGGTGTCGATCTTCGCGTCGAGCGCGGTGAGACGGTTGAGGTGGCGTGCCTGTTGAGCCGAGATGCTTGCCAGCAGCTCATAGATCGACTGCACGTCGTTGTCCAACTGGTGCACCTTGCGTTCGACTTCACCCGGAGTCATGGTCATACCCACGACGCTACGTCGCCGATTCTACGACGTCGAGGCCATGTTGCGAGCCTGTGGATGAACTCACGCGAAGCATCCGCTCGAGCTGATTCCCAGGGGCCGACGCCATCGGAGAGGGCGTCGTAGGGAAGTCATCTCAGGTGGCGATGTCAGGCGTGGCGTCGGTCTCCGCACGAGCGGCGACGCGGGCACGGTTCTCGGCCCGACGCTCGACGAAGCGGGCGGCCTGACTGTCGAGCTCCTTGAGGAACATCGCGAGCTCTTCACGAGCCTGCTCGCCCTGGGCGCCCAAGTCGGTGCGCTCGAACACCTTCCAGTGTCGCAGGACGGGCATCAGTACGTCGTCGTAGTGGAGGCGCAGGTCGTAGATGCCGGCCTTGGCGATGATCATCGAGCTGCGTCGGAAGCCGGCCATCGTGGCGCCGGGCATCTCGAAGTTGATCACCTCGTCGGCGATGGCGCGCATGGTCTCGTCGGGAGCGACGTCGAGCGCGGCGGAGCCGATGTTGCGGTAAAAGACCATGTGCAGGTTCTCGTCCTTCGAGACCCGCGCGAGCAGCTTGTCGGCGACCGGGTCGTGGGTCACCCTGCCGGTGTTGCGGTGCGAGACGCGGGTGGCGAGCTCCTGGAAGGAGACGTAGGCGATCGTCTCGAGTGGGGTCTTGTCGCCCGAGTCGTAGCCGGAGGTCATGTAGTCCATCCGGGCCCGCTCCAGCTCGACCGGGTCGACACCGCGGGTGACCACGAGGTAGTCGCGCAGGGCGACGCCGTGCCGGTTCTCCTCGGCCGTCCACCGGCCCACCCAGGTGCCCCAGGCCCCGTCGCGGCCGAAGCGGGTGGCGATCTCACGGTGGTACGACGGCAGGTTGTCCTCGGTGAGCAGGTTCGTGAACATCGCTGCCTTGGCGGTCTCGGAGAGCCGGGACTGCTCGGGCGCGTAGTCCACCCCACCCATGAAAGCGAAGTCACGCCCCTGGCTCCAGGGGATGTAGTCGTGCGGATGCCATTCCTGCGCGATCGCGAGGTGACGGTCGAGGTTCTCCGCCACGACTGGTTCGAGCTCTTCGAGCAGATACGGTGCAGCGGTCACGACGTCTCCCTCGGTTGCGGACCCGTCCCTCGACCCTACGCGCCAAAGTTCCGTTTCGGCAGTGTCGCGCCAGCTCAGGAGGCGGCAGCGTGTAGTCCGAATGAGCTCGCTGGAGCCTTGGCCTCAGCGCCGGGGGAGCAGCAGCCTGCGTCGCTCCCGCTCGGTGAGCGTGCCGTCCTTGGTGCGGTTGTAGACCAGCGCCGGTCGACCACCGGTCTCGTGCTCGCGGACTGGCTCGCCGCCGACGAGTTTCTCGGTGAGGTACTGCTTCATCCGGCGGTTGAACGTGTCCTTGAGCAGGGGCTCGCCCAGGACTCCTTCGTGCAGGTCGCGGAGCTGGCCCAGGGTGAAGGTGTCTCCGAGCAGCCGGTAGGGGTCCGGGGACTCCTCGTAGTGGCGACGCATGCGACGGACCGCCGAGATGAGCATGTCGTCGTGGTCGAACTCCAGGCTCCTGCCGTCGGCCAGGTGCCCCTCGGCATCCACGGCGAGCAACTGACCCTCGATGCCCTCGAGCATGGAGGAAGGAAGTGCGAGGACGTGCAGCGCGGAGAGGACCCAGCCGCGCTCATCACGCTGCGGGTCGTCGTACATGCCGAGCAGGCGGGGTTCGGCTCCGCCGATGTCCAGGCCGACCTTCTCGGAGAAGGTGGCAGCGACCGCGTCGGCGAACGTCTCACCCTCTCGCACGAAGCGTCCCGGCAGGACGGGTCCGCGTGGAGTGCTGGTGCGCTGCTGGACCAGCACCTTCAGGCGCTGGGCGGGGTCGGCGTCGGTGGCGGCGCCTACTGTCAGCAGGGCGACATCGACAGCGACACTCGGTCGGGGATAGGTGCTCAACGACGAGGGTGACATGTCGACCATCTTAGGGCACATATGCGCGATCTAAGAAAGTGGTGTACGCTCTTCCATGTAAGCGCAAGAATGCGAGAAGGGGGAATGCACCATGAACGAGATCCACCACGAGGAGCGGGATGTCCTGACCGGCTGGGGCGACCTGGCCGAGCGACTGGCCGGCTACCTCGCCGAAATGACCGACGACCAGGACCACCTGATCCTCGAAACGCCCGAGCCGCCGACCGAAGGCACTTCGCCGTACGTCCAGGTCTGCCGCAGCCAGGCAGGGCTGCGCCTGGAAGCATCGGGCAACCGGGTGCTCGCCGAACAGTTCCGGCTGACCCAGGAGCAGCTCCTGCTCCTGGCGGAGCGCCAGGGCTGGCACCTGCCCGACGCCGAGGAGGGGGACCCCAACCTGTGGCTCGAGCTGGACGACGAAGATGCGCCGGATCTCCTCGCCAGCATCGCCTGCGAGGTCCTCTCCGACTTCTTCCATGTGCCGTTCCCGGAGTTCCTCACCGTGCAGGCATGGGGGCCGGCCGCGGTCCACGTGGTCGACCTGGGACTCCCGAGGACAGGCCCGGTCCCGGTCGACGTCGTGGACAGGCCAGCCACCGCCGATGACATCGAGCCTCCACTGGAGTGGGCCGAGGCCGCCAGCGACCACGACCACCTTGTCGAGATCGTCCGCACGGTGCTCACCCGCGGACTCGACGCAGCGCCCACCCAGGACGACGACGGAGACTTCGTTTTCAACCACGAAGGACACTCGATCTTCGTCAGGACCGGCAAGGAGATGCCAGTCGTCGACATCTTCACCCGACTGGTCCACGACGTGCACAGTCGAAAGCAGGCGTCCATTGAGGTGAACCTGCTCAACCGGCAGCACCCGATGGTGAAGTTCGTCCTCCTCGAGCGGTCGATCATCCAGGTGCTCGCCATCCCGGCTGCCCCGCTCGCCCACCACCACATCAGTGGTCTGGTGCCGTACTTCATCACGATCCGCGACGCCGTGATCGACGACCTTGTGCTGCGCACCCAGGGAAGGAATGGATGACCATGCACCTCACCACCGCCCAGATGGATCGCGCCGCCGGCGTGCTGCTGGCCACCGCTGCCGGCGACGCCCTCGGCGTGCCCTACGAATTCGCCCGACCACCGGCTGCCGGTGAGCTGGCCGAGATGAAGGGCGGTGGCCTCGGCAACTTCGAGCCGGGGGAGTGGAGCGACGACACCTCGATGGCCGTCTGCATCGCCGACGTGACTGCCACCGGCGCCGACCTCACCGCGCTCGAGGCGCGTGACGCGGTCGCCGAGGGTTTCCTGCGCTGGTACGCCGGCAACCCGGCCGACATCGGCATCCAGACCCGCGCGGTGCTCGGCGCCACCCGCCGAAGGCTCGACGCCGGCGAGCCCGGGGCCTCACGGGTGATGAGCGAGGAGGCCATCGCCTACAGCGAGCGCAACGCACGCTCGGCCGGCAACGGCGCGTTGATGCGCACGTCCCCTGTGGCCCTGGCCCACCTCGACGATCGGACCAAGGCAGCCGAGGCGGCGCGGGGGATCGCCGCGTTGACCCACGCAGACCCGCTCGCCGGCGACTCGTGCGTGCTGTGGGTCGAGGCGATCCGGGTCGCCGTCGTGGAAGGGCGGATCGACGTCGAGGCCGGACTCGACCTGCTGCCCGACGATTGCCGCGACCAGTGGACCGGATGGCTGGCCGAGGCGAACGCGAGACCACCGAGCAGGTTCACCCCGAACGGATTCACCGTCACAGCCCTGCAGGCGGCAGTTGCGGCGATCAGCGCGACCGCCGTACCTCCCTTCGACCCCGCCGCCCGGAGCTTCGGGTGCCTGCACCTGCAGGACGCGCTGCACGCCGCCGTACGCATCGGCGACGACACCGACACGGTCGCCGCGATCGCCGGTGGCCTCCTGGGAGCGCGGTGGGGAGCGAGCGCGGTGCCGTGGCACTGGCGCCGTGCGGTGCACGGCTGGCCGGGACGCGACGGTCGGGACCTGGTCGTGTCGGCCACGCTGACGGTGCGCGGTGGACGCTCGGCCGCCCGCGGGTGGCCGAGCGTCGACGATCTCCCCCACGTCCCGTCCGCGGC
>JAKDNC010000238.1 GCA_030452025.1 Nocardioides sp.
GGCCCGCAGGCCTTGGTCGGTCTCGACCAGCTGCGTCTCGCCGGTGGGTTCGCCCGCCTCGTCCAGCACGGGCGCCTCGACACCGAGGATTTCGCGCGCGAAATGTCCGCCGTCCACCGCGGCACGGGCCTTCTCCTGCGACCACAGACCGAACCGGTCCACGTCCTCACGGCTGAATCCACGGTCGGCGACGATCCGGTCCGCCCCCTGGAACTGGTTGGGCAGGTCGATGTCCCAGGTTTCGGGGCGTGGGTTGCCGGTGCCTCGAGGGACGTTGGCGCCAAGCGGGATCCGGGACATCGACTCGACACCACAGGCGACGCCTGCCGTGATGACCCCGGCAGTGATCATGGCGTTGATCATGTGGGTGGCCTGCTGGGCCGAGGAACACTGAGCGTCGATCACCGTGGACGCGGTGTGGTTGGGCAGCCCGGCATGCATCCACGCGCGCCGCACCATGTTGTTGGACTGTTCGCCGGCCTGGGTGACGCATCCGCCGACCACTTGGTCGATGACCTGCGCGTCGGCGCCGGAGCGCTTGAGGACCTCGACCTGTGCCGCGCCGAGCAGCTCCGCTGGATGTACGCCGGCGAGCCAGCCGCCACGTTTGCCCTGCGCGGTTCGCACTGCTTCGACGATGACCGGGTTGCCCATGGGTGCCTCACTGTCCAGACGGGGGAGCGACGCCACGCGGCGACACCTCGACCAAAACTAGAACACGTTCTTTGCTGCGGCAACCGGGGTTCCACTCACTGCGACACGGTGTGAAGAATATTCGACGACCCCCTTCAAAACATTCCGAGAGTATGTAACGATCATCACTAGAACGTGTTTCAGAAATCTGGAGGAACCTCGTGACCGCATCGCCGCCCCTGCCCGCTGGCTTTGATCCCACCGACCCGGGCCTGAACGAGGTGGGGATCCCACATGCCGAGTTCCTCGCCCTGCGCGAGAGCGCGCCCGTCTTCTGGATCGAGCAGCCCGCCGACTCCCGCGCCGGCATGGAGGGTGGCAGCGGCTACTGGGCCGTCAGCAAACATGCCGACGTCGCCGCTGTCTCGAAGAACAGTAAGGACTTCTCGACCACCGAGAACACCGCCATTATCCGTTTCGCCCCGGACATGACCCGAGAGCAGCTGGAGCTGCAGCGGGTCATGCTGATCAACCAGGATCCGCCGGACCACACCAAGTTGCGTCAGACCATCAGCCGTGGCTTCACCCCGCGCGCGATCGGCGTCCTCGCTGAAGCGCTGAAGGAGCGAGCACGGGTCATCGTGGAGGACGCGGTGGCCAAGGGTGAGGGGGACTTCGTCACCGACGTGGCCGCCGAGCTCCCGCTGCAGGCGATCGCCGAGCTGCTCGGTGTCCCGATGGAGGACCGGCGCAAGCTGTTCGACTGGTCCAACCAGATGCTGGCCTACGACGACCCCGAGTTCGATGTCGACCCCGAGGCTGCGTCGATCGAGATCCTGACCTATTTCATGGCTCTCGCCGAGGAGCGTCGCGCGGACCCCAAGGACGACCTGGTCACCAAGCTGATCACCGCCGACGTGGACGGACACGCGCTGAGCGCCGACGAGTTCGGCTACTTCGTGATCCTGTTGGCGGTGGCCGGGAACGAGACCACCCGGAACGCGATCACCCACGGGATGAAGGCATTCTTCGAGAATCCCGAGCAGTGGGAGATCTGGAAGAGCGAACGGCCCGACACGATGGTCGACGAGGTGATCCGGTGGGCCACCCCGGTGACCGTGTTCCAGCGCACCGCGCTCAACGACGTCGAAGTGGGTGGCGTGGAGGTCAAGAAGGGGCAGCGGGTCGGGCTCTTCTACGCCTCGGGAAACTTCGACACCGATCTGTTCAAAGACCCGACCAGTTTCGACATCTTGCGCGAGGCGAACAACCACCTCGCCTTCGGGGGCCACGGCGCCCACTACTGCGTCGGCGCCAACCTGGCCCGGCTCGAGGTCAAGATCATGTTCGACACGATCGCCGACCTGATCCCCGACATCGCGCCGACCGGTCCCGAGCGTCGCCTGCGCAGCGCCTGGATCAACGGGATCAAGGAGCTCCCGGTCCGCTACACGTAGGCAACCGGGCTCAGTCGCGGGCGGTGAAGACCAGCGGTCCGTCAGGCGGGATCGCGATGGTGTGCGCGGAGTGCGCGCCACGCGATCCGTCCGCGCTGCGCAGCGTCCAGCCGTCCTTGTCTGTGTAGATCTCGTCGGAGGTCTGCAGGAACCACGGCTCGATCGCGATCACCAGACCGGGCTTGAGCGGGAACCCGCGGCCCGGGCGTCCGTCGTTGGGCACGTGCGGGTCGCCGTGCATGGTGCGCCCGACGCCGTGGCCCCCGAACTGCAGGTTGATTCCGTGGCCGGCCGCACGCGCGACGTCGCCGATCGCGCGACCGATGTCGCCAAGCTTGTTGCCGACCACAGCCTGCTCAATCCCTGCAGCCAGCGCGACTTCGGTGGTCTCGATCAGCTTCAGGTCCTCGTCACGGGGTGTGCCCACCACCAGGCTGATCGCTGAGTCGGAGACCCAGCCGTCGACCGAGCAGGCGAAGTCGAGGCTGAGCAGGTCACCGTCGGCCAGGGTGTAGTCGTGCGGGAGCCCGTGGAGGACCGCGTCGTTGACGGAGGTGCACACGACCTTCCCGAAGGGTGATGCCCCGAACGACGGGTGGTAGTCGATGTAGCAGGACTCCGCGCCGCGCTCCTTGATCATCGTGTGTGCCACCTCGTCGAGTTCGAGGAGGTTCACGCCGACGTCGGCCTTCTCCTTGAGTGTGGTGAGGACCTCGGCGACGAAGCGTCCTGCCGGACGCATCTCCTCGATCTGGGCTGGGGTGCGGAGCTCGATCATGCGACGAGCCTACGACGGGATCCGCTGAGGGCAGATCTGCCCCCGGCAGATTCGCTGGCTCCGGGTACGGCGGCCGGGCAAGGCTGGTCCCGTCAGTCACCACCAGACTCCCAGGAGGCCCCCGTGCCCACCCCGACCACCACCGCCAGGGGCTCCCTCGACGACCAGATCACGTCACGACTGAGGCACCAACGAATCATCGTCCTCGGCCAGGAGGTCGACGACTCGATCGCCAACCGGCTGTGCGCTGAGATCCTGCTGCTCTCTGCGGAGGATGCACGCCGCGACATCAGCCTCTACATCAACTCGCCCGGCGGCTCGGTCTCGGCCGGCCTGGCCATCTACGACACGATGCGGCTGGTTCCCAACGACGTCAGCACCCTGGCCATGGGCATGGCCGCCAGCATGGGCCAGTTCCTGCTCTCCGCGGGGACGCGTGGGAAGCGCTTCGTCCTGCCCCACTCCAGGGTGCTGCTGCACCAGGGCTCGGCGGGCATTGGCGGCACAGCGGTCGACATCGAGATCCAGGCCGAGAACCTCGCACACACCAAGAACGTCCTGCTCGCGCTGACGGCCGAGCACACCGGGCAGGATGTCGAACGCATCGAGGAGGACTCACGCCGCGACCGGTGGTTCACCGCCGATGAGGCCGTCGACTACGGCTTCGCCGACCGGGTGCTCACCGATGTCTCCGCGGTGACGCCTGCGGCACGCGCCGGCTCGTTCGGGATCCGGTGATGCACATGAGCCAGTACACGATACCCAGCGTCATCGAGCGGACCGCGCGTGGCGAGCGAGCGGTCGACATCTACAGCCGGCTGCTCACAGACCGCATCATCTATCTCGGGACCGAGATCGACGACGGCGTCGCCAACGTGGTCATCGCCCAGCTGATCCACCTCGAGTCCGAGAGTCCGGACACCCCGATCAACCTCTACCTGAACTCACCCGGGGGATCGGTCACGGCGATGCTCGCGATCTACGACACCATGGCCTTCATCCGGCCCGAAGTGAGCACGACCTGTGTCGGCCAGGTGGCGTCCTCGGCGGCCGTGCTCCTGGCGGCGGGGGAGCCGGGGCAGCGCTTCGTGCTGCCGCACGCACGCGTCGTGCTGCACCAGCCCTCTGGCGGTGGGCAGGGAACCCTCCCGGACCTCGAGGTGCAGGCGAAGGAGATCGTGCGGGTGCGCGCGGAGATGGAGCAGATCCTGGAACGGCACACTGGCGTCGACGTCGCGAAGATCCGCCTCGACACCGACCGGGACCTGATCCTCACCGCGGAGGGGGCCGTCGGCTACGGCGTGGCCGATGCGGTGCTGCCGAGCCGCAAGGGACTCGTCGCCAGCTGGTGATCAGGCTGCGAGGGCGAGTGGGCCGCCGGCACGCAGCGTCCTGCTCACCCTCGTGGTGAGGTCGACCAGTCGTAGACCCAGTGCGTCGTGGACCGCTCCGAGCACCTCGGAGCTGGGCTCCTTCAAGCCGCGCTCGACCTCGGAGAGGTATTGCGTCGAGACACCCGCATCTTCGGCGACGTCGGCCAGCGTGCGGTCCGCGGCCTTGCGTGCGGCGCGCAACTCGCGGCCGACAACCTCGCGCCACAGGGGCCCGGGAGCTCCGGGAGCTGCTGGTTGCGGAAACCTGATCACGTCGCCCATGTCACGACACTAGACCGGGCGGTCAACTCCAACCACCCACATCGCGAAGAACTGCGAGCCGCCACCGTAGGCATGGCCCAGCGCACGACGTACGCCGTCGACCTGGTGGTCACCGGCGCGACCGCGCACCTGCAGGGCCGCCTCGGCGAAGCGCAGCATGCCCGAGGCGCCGATCGGATTGGATGAGAGCACACCGCCGGAGCAGTTCACCGGCAGCGTGCCGTCCATGGCGGTGCCGCCGGACTCGGTGAGTCGCCAGCCCTCGCCCTCGGCGGTGAAGCCGAGGTTCTCCAGCCACATCGGCTCGAACCAGGAGAACGGGACGTACATCTCGATGGCGTCGATCTCCTCGATCGGGTTGGTGATCCCGGCCTGCTTCCACAAGTACGCCGCTGCGTCGCGGCCGGCCTGCGGGTTCACCTGGTCCCGCTCGGCGGCTGTCGTGGGCTCCGAGCGCATGACTGTGCCGTGGATCCAGGCCGGATTGACTGCGGCGGTGGCTGTGTCTTCGTCCCCGATCACCAACGCGCAGGCGCCGTCCGAGGACGGACAGGTCTCGTCATAGCGGATCGGGTCCCACAGCATCTGCGAGGCCAGGACGCTCTCGACGGTGGTGTCCGCGTTGTGTAGGTGGGCGTAGGGGTTCTTGCAGGCGTTCTGCCGGTCCTTGGCTGCGACCACCGCGCCGATGTGGAGCGGGGCCCCGGACCGGCGGATGTAGGAGCGCACGTGCGGCGCGAAGTATCCACCGGCACCGGCATGCACCGGCATGATGAACGGCACCGGCACGGAGAGCGCCCACATTGCGTTGGACTCCGACTGCTTCTCGAACGACACGGTCAGCACCCGTCGGTGGACACCGGACTGGACGAGGCTCGCCGCGACGATGGCTGTCGAACCACCCACCGACCCGGCCGTGTGCACCCGGAGCAGTGGCTTTCCTGCAGCGCCGAGAGCCTCGGCGAGATAGAGCTCGGGCATCATCACGCCCTCGAAGAGGTCGGGCGCCTTGCCGACCACGATCGCGTCGATGTCCTCGAAGGTCATCTGTGCATCGGCGAGTGCCCGGTCGATCGCCTCGCGGCAGAGCCCACCCATGGACACGTCCTCCCGCTTTGCGCGGTGGTGCGTCTGTCCGATGCCGACGACGGCGGCTGGCTGCTTGCTCACGTGGCCGCTCCTTCCATCACGCAGACGAGGTTCTGTTGCAGCAGCGGTCCCGAGGTGGCGTGGCCGAGCGTGCGGCCGGATTCGCCGCTGCGGATGCGGTTCGCGGCCTCGCCGATGCGGATCAGGCCGGCGCTGAACATAGGGTTGCCCGACAGAGCGCCG
>JAKDNC010000239.1 GCA_030452025.1 Nocardioides sp.
GGGGGCGCGGCCCCAGGCCCCGTGCCCCCCGGTCTGCGGTATATATTGGGCGGGTGGCTGGGGGGGGCGCTGTCCAACCCCCCTCCCCCCTCGACTCAGGGGTGGATCAGGACTGATTGGCCTTGCGGGCCCGCGACGCTGTCTTGGCGCGCTCATGGGCGTCGAGGACGACCTTGCGGATCCGAACGTCCTCGGGGGTGACCTCGACGCACTCATCCTCACGGCAGAATTCCAGGCACTGCTCCAGGGAGAGCCGCTTCGGCGGGATCAACTTCTCGAAGTTGTCGGAGCTGGCGGACCGGACGTTGGTCTGCTGCTTCTCCTTGGTGATGTTGACGTCCATGTCGTCGGCGCGTGAGTTCTCGCCGACGATCATGCCTTCGTAGACCTCGGTGCTCGGCTCCACGAACATGATCCCGCGCTCCTGCAGGTTCGTCATGGCGTATGCCGTGGCCGCACCCTTGCGGTCGGCCACGAGCGATCCGTTGTTGCGCGAGCGGATCTCACCGGCCCACGGGAAGTAGCCCTCAGAGATGTGGTGAGCGATGCCGGTGCCGCGGGTCTCGGTGAGGAAGTCGGTGCGGAAACCGATCAGGCCACGGGCCGGGACGACGAAGTCCATGCGCACCCAGCCGGTGCCGTGGTTGGCCATGCCCTCCATGCGGCCCTTGCGGTGGGCGAGCAGTTCGGTGATGGTGCCGAGAAACTCCTCGGGCGCGTCAATCGTCAGGCGCTCGAACGGCTCGTGGACCTTGCCGTCGACCTCCTTGGTGACCACCTGGGGCTTGCCGACGGTCAGTTCGTATCCTTCGCGACGCATCTGCTCGACAAGGATGGCCAGGGCCAGCTCGCCGCGGCCCTGGACCTCCCAGGTGTCGGGACGCTCGGTGGGTAGGACCTTCAGCGACACGTTGCCGACGAGCTCGGCGTCGAGGCGATCCTTCACCAGTCGGGCGGTGACCTTGGAGCCCTTCACCCTCCCGACCAGCGGGGATGTGTTGGTGCCCATCGTCATCGAGATCGCCGGCTCATCGACGTGGATCAGGGGCAGGGCGACCGGGGTCTCCGGGTCGGCCAGGGTCTCCCCGATGGTGATGTCGGGGATGCCGGCGACGGCGCAGATGTCGCCGGGGCCAGCGGACTCGCCGGGCTGGCGCTCAAGGCCCTCGGTAACGAGGAGCTCGGTGACGCGGACGTTCTTGACCGAGCCGTCGCGACGCATCCACGCCACGGTCTGGCCCTTCTTCAGGGTGCCTTGGTGGACGCGCAGCAGCGCGAGGCGGCCGAGGAACGGCGACGCGTCGAGGTTGGTGACGTGGGCCTGCAACGGCGCGCCCTCGTCGTACGTCGGCGCGGGGATCGTGTCGAGGATCGTCTGGAAGAGCGGCTCGAGGTTCTCCCCGTCGGGCAGGGTGCCGTTGTCGGGCTGCTTGACCGACGCGATGCCCGCCTTGCCCGAAGCGTAGACGACCGGGAAGTCGAGCGCGTCCTGGCTGTGGGAGTCGTCGAGCAGGTCCATGAAGAGCTCGTAGGTCTCGTCGACGACCTCCGCGATGCGTGCGTCACCGCGGTCGACCTTGTTTACGACGAGGACGACGGGCATTTCGGCGTTGAGCGCCTTGCGGAGCACGAACCGGGTCTGGGGGAGTGGGCCCTCGGAGGCGTCGACGAGCAGCACGATGCCGTCGACCATGGAGAGCCCGCGCTCGACCTCGCCACCGAAGTCGGCGTGGCCCGGGGTGTCGATGATGTTGATGACCAGCTCGTCAACGCCGGCCGACGACTTCGCGGACGGACCGGCGTAGTGGACGGCGGTGTTCTTCGCGAGGATGGTGATGCCCTTCTCGCGCTCCAGCTCTCCGGAGTCCATGGCGCGCTCCGCCACGCCTTCGGCCTGGTGCTCGGTGAAGGCGCCGGCCTGGTGGAGCATTGCGTCGACGAGCGTGGTCTTGCCGTGGTCGACGTGGGCAACGATTGCAACGTTGCGGAGGTCGAGCCGTGAGGTGGTTCCAGACATGTGGGAGCGTTGTCGCTTTCCGTGGGGATCAAGAGAGAGCAGATTCAGTAGGGCCGCGAAAAAACGTCTCAACTGGCCGCGAACATCTTACGGGCTCACGGCCAGTTGGCCGCATTCGTCGGCGTACGCCGGTCCGGGCGCCGGAGCCGGATCGTCGGGCGCCTGCGCAGCGCGGATGTCCGACCGTCCGGGAAGCGCATGGCTTTCCTTGCCCGTATCCTGCTCGCGGACCGCATCCGGCTCCTGGGCCTCGGGCCCGGCAACCGGCAACCGGCAACCGGCAACCGGCAACCGGCAACCGGCAACCTGCAACCTGCAACGGAGACAACACGTGGCCTTGCGCATCGAGGAGCTCGACTGGGCCGAGACCCCGATCGGGGTGATCAGCCTCCGGCGTCGTCACGAGCCGGTCGTCGGTCACGACGTCTTCGAGGTGAAGATCGACGATGAGTTCTTGATGTCGAGCCTGTTCACCGTCGTGGAGACCGAGCTCGCACACCTGGGTCTGGCCCGGGTCGAGGGTGAGCGGCTGCAGGTGCTCGTGGGTGGCCTGGGTCTTGGCTACACACTGCGTGCCGCCCTGGAGGACGACCGGGTCGAGCAGGTGCAGGTGATCGAGGCCGTCGCCGCGGTCATCGACTGGCATCGTCGAGACCTGTTGCCCGACACCGTCGGCCTGGCCGCGGACCCGCGCTGCGACCTTCAGCACGGCGACTTCTTCGCTCAGGTGGCTGCGGGCGCCACTGCGCGGGCGACCTACGACGCCGTACTGCTCGACATCGACCACTCGCCGCAGCACGTTCTCCACCCCAGCCACGGCGCGTTCTACAGCACTGCAGGACTGCGCCGCCTGGCAGCACGGATCGTGCCGGGTGGCATCTTCGGTCTCTGGTCCGACGATCCGCCCGACCAGGTCTTCGAAGTTGCGCTCAACGAGGCCTTCGTCGGCGTCGAGAGCCACGTGGTCACGTTCGCCAACCCGATCACCGGTGGTGAGTCGGCCAGTACTGTCTACCTAGCTCAGGCCCCGACGAGCTAGCTTCGGTCCCGCTTGGCCCCGGAGCGGATGTCCGTGGCCGGGTGTAGGACTGGAACATGACCTGCTCGATCGTGCCGCCCTACCTCCTGCAACAGATCGCCCGTGCGCCCGACGCCAGAGCCGGCGACGGTTGTCACCGCACGCTCTCCATCGACGACGCGATCCGTCAGCGACGCCAGGGTGCTCGGCCTCAGGCGGTCGCCGACGGCGGCTGGACCATCCACACCGCGGGGAACACCGACATCCTCCCGGGTGAGCCGGCCCGGGCCCGGGGTGAGCCGCCGTCGGGCGATGCGGCTGTCAACGAGGCGTACGACGGGATCGAAGCGTCGCTGGCGATGTTCGCCGATGTCTTCGACCGGGACTCCTACGACGGCGCCTCGGCGCACGTGAATGCGACGGTCCACTACGAGCAGGACTACGACAACGCCTTCTGGGACGGCACCCAGTTGGTCGTCGGGGACGGTGACGGGGAGATCTTCGACCGATTCACCAAGTCCGTCGACGTCCTGGCCCACGAGTTCACCCACGCCGTCACAGAGCATGTCGCAGGCCTGGTCTACGAAGGCCAGTCCGGTGCACTGAACGAGTCGGTCTCCGATGTGTTCGCCGCGTGCCTCAAGCAGCGGCTGCTCGGCCAGACTGCGGCCGAGGGGGACTGGCTGATCGGTGCGGACCTCTTCATGCCCGGGGTCTCGGCGCGCGGTCTGCGTGACATGGCCAACCCCGGGACGGCTTACGACGATCCCGTGTTGGGGGTGGACCCGCAAGGCGCCGACATGGACGGCTATGTCGAGACGACCGACGACAACGGTGGGGTCCACCTCAACTCCGGGATCCCCAACCGAGCCTTTCAGCTCGCTGCGGTGGCGGTCGGGGGGACAGCGGCCGAAGGAGCCGGCCGGATCTGGTGGCAAGCGCTGGACGAGGTGCCGGCAGAGGTCGACTTCGCCGGCTTCGCGGCCGCCACCTTGCGGGTGGCGGGTGCCCAGGCCGACGCCGTACGCAGCGCCTGGCAGACGGTGGGTGTGGTGCCCGGGACCCCCGACGCGGGCCAGCGCACCATTGCCGGGAGGTCCCCCGACTTGGTCGAGGTGCGTCGCTCAGGAGGGTTTGCCGGCCGGGGTGTCAGCGGACAGTGTGAGTTGACCGGGGACGATCCGCGCACCGGGGAGATCCGTGAGCTGCTCGACCGGGTCGACCTGCGTGCGATGGAGACCGGACGCAGGTGGCCGGACATGTACGTCTACACCTTCATGGTGGGCGACGACTCGGTCTCGGTCGTCGAGAACCAGATGACCGACGACCTCAAGCGGCTGGCGTCGCTGCTCCTGGACCAGTAGCGCCTGACTCCTGGACCATCGAGGCTAGAGGTCGAAGCCCGGTACGTCGTCCTCGAGCAGTTGGCGGAACGGCACGGTGGCCTCGAGCTGGCACAGGACGCCGAAGCCACCCAGCCACACGCGGTGGATCAACATATATTCCGGTGGCAGGTTCAACTTGAATGCCCGCGTGATGTTCTCCTGGCTCGGCGTCGCCACCCGCGTGGTCTGCTCACGCAGCCAGCTGCGGGTGAAGGCGAACTCCTCCGTGCGTGCCGCATCGAGGAAGGGGCCCAGGTAGTCGGCCAGCTCCTCGGGGTCGAACTGGGTGCGCGGCAGGATGAACCCCTCCTCGCGCAGGCCTTCGGTCACCGCGTCCCAGTCCTCCGCGATCGCCCGGTGGAGCAGTTGGCCCAGCGGCAGCGGGAAGCCATCGGGCAGCCGCGCCGCCGCGCCGTAGTCGACGACACCGAGGCGGCCATCGGCGAGGATCCGGAAGTTGCCCGGATGCGGGTCGGCGTGGAGCAGGCCGGTGCGGGTCGGCGCGCCGACGAGGAACCGGGCATACAGGATCCCGAAGTGGTCCCTCTGCTCCTGCGTGCCGTCCTTGATCACCTGGGCGAGCGAGTATTCACTGTCCATCCAGGTGGAGACCAGGACTCGTGGGGTGTGCGCGAGGACGGCGGGCACGACGAAGTTCGGATCTTCGGCGTACTCAGTGGCGAAGACCTGCTGCGAGGCGGCTTCGAGGCTGTAGTCGAGCTCCTCAGCCAGCCGCTCCTCGACCTCGGCCAGCAGCGGCTTGATGTCGACCCCGGGCGCGAGGACGGTGAACATCCGGGTCATCCGTCCGAGTTGCTTGATGTCGGAGCGGAGCGCCTTGCCGGCGCCGGGATACTGCACCTTGACCGCGACGTCGGTGCCGTCGTGCCACGTGGCCCGGTGGACCTGCCCGATGGACGCGCTGGCCACCGGTGTGTCACCGAACTCTTTGAACTCCTCGCGCCAGTCGACGCCGAGCTCCTCGGTCATCACCGACTCGAGCATCCGGTTGCTCATCGCAGGAGCAGAGTCCTGCAGCTTGGTGAGCGCCTCGCGGTACGGCCCGGCGAGCTCGTCGGGCAGGGCCGACTCGAAGATGCTCATCGCCTGCCCGAACTTCATCGCCCCGCCCTTCAGCTCGCCGAGCACCCGGAAGAGCTGATCCGCCGTACGGGCCTGGACCTCGGTGAGTACGACGGTCGCGGGCCTGCCCACGAGTCGCTTGCCGACACCAAGCGTCGTACGTCCCGCGTAGGCCGCGGGCAGAGTGGCAAGGCGCGCCGTCCGCCCCAAGGCAGACTGGCGCAGCCGTGAACGATCCCGCTCTTCTGCCATGCCTACGAGGTTAGTGGCACCCCGAAACGCAACCCTGCGCGACCGTGCAGGCTTTCATGCACGGTCGCTCCGGGACAGGGTCAGGGCAGCGATCAGGA
>JAKDNC010000240.1 GCA_030452025.1 Nocardioides sp.
AAGAGAGCGTGGTGGTGCGCGTGGAGCGCCGGGCGACCTCGTCGGAGACGGCGGCTCGCTCGTCCCGGCCGACCGCACAGGCGGTGGCTATCCAGCCGAAGAGGACGTCGTCGCCGAGTGGGGTCAGCCCGCCCCCCCGGCCGAGCAGCTCCGCGACCGCGGCCGGGTCCCCGTGCTGCAGGTCGGCGAGTGCGACCCCGGGCAGCTCGTCGGTGACGATCGCCCACGGCATCGATGCTGACAGCGCGGCGACGGTCTCGTCGGTCGGGGAGATCGAGGGGGTTTACGCGTCGACCAGGCGGCCCACGGCCACCTCGGTGCCGGCGAAGGACATCCGGCCCGCCCCCACGGTCACCGGGTCGCCGACCCTGGACGTGCCGAGACCGGGGAGCCCGGTGAGGGCAGTGAGCGTGGTGTGGACCGCGCAGGGGACCTGGGTGGCGGCGCCCGACATGACGCCGAGGCAACCGCCGTCGACCTCGACGTACGTCGCGTCCCGTCCCACGTGCAGGACCTGGCCGGTTCGTGCCGGGGCAGCGAGCTGGTCGCGAACCCACGGCGTCGCGGCCCCCAGGAGGGGGGTGCGCGTCGCCCCGGTGAGCGACAGAGTTCGTGGTTCCACCCTTGGGACGCTAGTGCGTGGGATACGGTCCATCGAATGACAGGAATTGCCAACCCTTCGCCCCGGAAGGCTCAAGAGTTGATAACGACCGCGCACGGGATCGTGTTGGGCGAGCTTCTGGCCGATGATCTGCTCACCGGTGTGGAGGTCCTCGCGGGGGCCGGAGCCGGGCCGCGGGTCGTCACCGGTGTGCGGACCATCGACGTCCCCGAGGCCGCTGAGCGGATCCTCCCCGGGGAGCTTCTCGTGCTGACCTCCGCGGGACTGGTCGACCGGATCGCCGGGTGCCTTGCGCAGCGGCGGCCGGCGGGGGTCGCCGTACGCCTGGGACCCGAGCTGCCCCAGATCCCCGACACCCTCCGCGAGGCTGCCGAGGAGATGGACATCGCGGTCCTGTCGCTACCGCGGTCACTGGCCCACGACGACCTGATGCTGCACGGCATCAACCGGCTCAACGCACATCAGGGCCAGGTCCTCGAACGCATCGACGCGTTGCACGAGGGGTTGTCCCAGCTCGTCCTGGCGGGGGGAGACCTCACCGAGATCTCCTCCCACGTCGCGAGGGTGCTCGGAGTCGGGATCATGGTCACCTCGACCGATGGCCGGGAACAGGCCGGCGCGATCACCGATGAGCACCGCGACCTCCTCGACGAGCATCAGCTCCTCGACCCCACCGGCCGGATCCGGGTCGAGCGGGCCAGGGACACGGCGGCCCTGGAGTCCGGCGAGATGCGGGTGACCCGCATCGCTGCCGGCGGCACCGACCTGGCCTGGCTGGTGTGCGTCAGCCCGGAGCGACGGCTGGCCTCCGACGACATCCAGTCCCTCGAACGGGCCGGTACCGTGGCTGCGCTGCTGATCACCCGTGAGCACGCGATCATGGCGGTCGAGAACAAGTACCGCGGGGACTTCCTGCGCGACATCTTCCTCGGCCGCGCGGGATCGGCGGAGTTCATCCTCGAGCATGCCGAGACCTTCGGCTGGAAGCTCGATCGGCCGATGGTGGTGATCTCCGCCGAGATCGACGCCGAGCGGTCGGCGGTGCCGGTGCCCAGTCCGGTCAGCCGGGCGTGGCAGGAACGGTTCTCCGCGGCCTGGAACCAGGTCTGCCGTGCCCGGGACTCCAGCATCCCCTCGGCCGACTTCTCCAGTGAAGTGGTGACCCTCTTCCCCGCTCCGGTGAGCGAGGAAGGACCCGACGAGGAGGCGCTCCGGGACCTGGTCGCGGGCGCGGTCTCGGCCGTCGCCGGCGACCGGGGTGGGGGTCGCCGCCCCTTCTCGGTGGGGATCAGTCGCATCGTGGACGACCTCGCGCACCTCCCAGCGGCCTACAACCAGGCGCGCCGGGCCACCCAGGTCGGACGCCGGATCAGCGGGGGGAAGAGCACCACCTGGTTCGACGACCTCGGTCTGCACCGGCTGATCGCCCTGGTGCCCGACGAGGACGAGCTGCAGGCCTTCGCCGAGGACGTCCTCGGCGATCTCGCAGCCCAGAACGAGGAGGCGGTCGAGTTGCGGACCACCTTGCAGTTCCTCCTGGACACCAACTTCAACGTGGCGCAGGCAGCGCGGCTGCAGTTCTTCCACTACAACACGATGCGCTACCGCGTCGGGAAGCTCGAGCGGACACTGGGCCCGCTGACCACGAACCCGCACCTGCGGCTCAACGTCGCGGTTGCCCTCCAGGTGCTGGAGATGACCGGCTCGAAGTAGGAGTTCCCCCCCCGGGATTCCCCGGCGGCCACCAAGGTGTGCCAGTGGACCGTCGAATCGTTCGGCAGGTGTCGCCAATGCTCCGAGGTGACCCCGCTCACTAGCGTCAGGCAGAACAGTGGCAGTGGGCCACATCGAGGAGGAACGCACATGTCCATGTTCAAGTGGGAGGTCGTCCATGGGGGCAAGACCCCGCCTCCCGGAGAGGCCGTGGGGCCGAATCAGCGGCTCAGCTGGCCACGAACGATCGGCCTCGGGGCACAGCACGTCGTAGCCATGTTCGGGGCGACCTTCGTCTTCCCGATCGTCATGGGGCTCGACCCCAACCTCGCCATCCTCTTCTCGGGCATCTGCACGATCCTGTTCTTGCTGATGGTCAACGGCAAGGTGCCCAGCTACCTGGGCACCAGCGGCTCCTTCGTCGCGGGTGTCACTGCGATCCGCGCTCAGGGCGGCGACGCCTCAGATGTCACCGGCGCGATCCTGATCGCCGGTGTCGTGCTGGCTCTGGTCGGTGTCCTGGTCCACTTCGCCGGTGCCGGCGTGATCAAGGCGGTGCTGCCTCCGGCGGTCACCGGTGCCGTGGTCATGCTGATCGGCTTCAACCTTGCCCCCGTGGTCGCGAACACCTACTGGCCCCAGGACCAGTGGGTCGCGCTGCTGACTGCTGCCTTCGTCGTCTTCGCCACGGTCCGATTCCCCGGGTTCTGGGCGCGGATCTCGATCTTCCTCGGGCTGGTCTTCGGGTTCGTGATCTCCTGGCTGGCCGACCTCAGCTTCGGTCAGATCACCTCGCCCGACGGAGCCGGCAACGTCTCCACCCACGACCGGATCAACTTCGCAGGGCTCGGCGATGCCAAGTGGTTCGGCCTGCCTGACCGGATCCTGACCGACCTCGACGGCAACCCCACCGCGGTCCACTCGGTCCACGGGCCCAGCTTCTCGCTGACCTTCGCCCTCCTCGTGCTGCCGGCCGTGATCGCCCTGATCGCGGAGAACACCGGACACGTCCGGGCCGTCGCGGAGATGACCGGCGACGACCTCGACCCCTACATGGGCCGTGCCCTGGGGGCAGACGGTGTCGCCACCGTGCTCGCGAGCAGCGTGGGCGCCTCGCCCACCACGACGTACGCCGAGAACATCGGTGTCATGTCCGCCACCCGGGTCTACTCCACGGCGGCCTACTACGTCGCGGCGATCGTGGCGATCCTGTTGGGTCTCTGTCCGAAGTTCGGGGTGATCCTCTATGCGATCCCGGGCGGGGTGCTCGGCGGCATCACCGTGGTGCTCTACGGGATGATCGGCCTCATCGGCGCGAAGATCTGGGTGGACAACAAGATCGACTTCGGCAAGCCGATCAACATGGCCCCGTTGGCTGCCGGCCTGATCATGGGCATCGGCAACGTGACGCTGCAGTTGACCGACGACTTCGAGCTGAGCGGGATCGCGCTCGGCACGATCGTCGTCATCGTCTTCTACCACATGGTCAAGAGCAAGAAGGACGACCTCCAGGAGGAGGGCGACGAGGTGACATACACGTGAAACCGGCGCCATTCGCATACACCCGTCCGACCACGATCGAGGAGGCGCTCATAGCCCTGGCGTCAGACCCGTATGCGAAGGTGCTGGCCGGCGGCCAGAGTCTCGTCCCGTTGTTGTCGATGCGACTGGCCGCTCCGGCGCTCCTCGTCGACATCAACGGGCTGGCCGAGCTGGAGACCATTCATGTGAGCGAGGCGGGTGAGGGCGTCGTACGCATCGGCGCCCTCGCCCGGCACGCGGCGGTCGAGGCGGACGAAGACGTACGTCGCGTGCAGCCGCTGATCTCCAACGCACTCAAGCTGGTGGCCCACCCGACGATCCGCAACCGGGGTACGACGGTCGGCTCGATCGTCCACGCGGACGCGTCCGCGGAGATGCCGGCGGTCCTGATGCTGCTCGATGGCAGCGTCACGGTCCGCTCGGTCGACGGCGAGCGCACGATCGGAGTCCACGACCTCTTCGTGGGCCCCCTCGAGTCGTCGCTGGCTCCCAACGAGATCGCGGTGTCCGCACAGTTCCCGGCCCTGGCGGAGGGGACCGGGGTGGCCTGCGACGAGGTCGCCCGACGCCACGGCGACTATGCACTGTGCGGGGTCGCGGCCGTGGTCGGTGTCGACGGAGCCGGCGCAGTCACCAGCGCCCGGGCGGCGTACTGGTCGATGGGTGACGTGCCCGTGGCCGTGGACCTGACCGAGGCGTTCGTCGGGGGCCGACTCAGCGACGAGCACCTCGCGGCCGCTGCCGAGCTGGCGCTGCCGCACCTCGAGGCAACTGAAGACATCCATGCCACCGCGGACTACCGCGCCCAGCTCGCCCGGGTGCTGACCCGCCGAGTGGTGCGCGCTGCATACGACGACGCCGTCGCTCGTAGGGAGACGAACTCATGACCCAGACCCAACCGACCGAAGAGCTGCTCGACGTTCGCCTGATCGTCAATGGGGCAAGTCACGACATCCGCATCCCGGCGCGGCGTCTCCTCAGCGACGCGTTGCGCCACGACGTCGGCCTGACCGGCACCCATGTCGGCTGTGAGCACGGCGTCTGCGGCGCCTGCACGATCCTGCTCGACGGCACCCCGGTGCGGGCCTGCCTGCTCTTCGCGGTCAGCGTGGCCGGCCAGGAGCTCACCACGGTCGAGGGGCTGGCCAACCCGGACGGCACGCTCGGACCGGTGCAGCAGGCGTTCAAGGAGTGCCACGGGCTGCAGTGCGGCTTCTGCACCCCCGGCTTCCTGACCACGATCACCGCCGGCCTGAAGGACAACCCCGATCCGACCGAGGATGAGGCCCGCGAGATGGTCTCCGGCAACCTGTGCCGTTGCACCGGCTACCAGAACATCGCGAAGTCGGTCTGCCGCGCCGCCGAGCTGATCAACGGACAGGGCAAGGGGGATCAGGAATGACCACGAAGCTCTTCGGCGGCAAGGTCCAGCGGGTCGAGGATGATCGACTGCTCCGCGGCAACGGACAGTACTCCGACGACCTGATGGCCGGTGCCCTCGAGATGGCCGTGCTGCGCAGCCCGCACGCCCACGCGAAGATCGTCGACATCGACGTGGAGGCGGTCCTCGACATCGAGGGCGTGCACACGGTGCTGACCTACGAAGACCTCACCGGTGCGATGGCCGAGCCGCTGCCCCTGCTGATCCCGCACCCGGCGCTCACCCACGGCCGGACGCAGTACGCCCTGGCCAAGGACGAGGTGAACTACGTCGGCGAGGCGATCGCGGTCGTGGTCGCCGACAACCGCTACATCGCCGAGGACGCGGTCAGTCGGATCCGTGTGGACTACGAGTTCCTCAAGCCGGTCGTCGGGATCCCCGCGGCGCGCGCCGCCGCCCACCTGGTCCACGAGGACCTGCCCGGCAACATCCCGGCCCGCCTCGACCAAGAGGTGGGCGACGCCGAGGCCGCCATCGGGGCCGCGC
>JAKDNC010000241.1 GCA_030452025.1 Nocardioides sp.
CTCACCTACCGGTCAGCCGCCTCCCTACGCGAGGAACGCACCCGGCTGCTCGAGAAACAGGCCCGCCTGGGGCGTCCCATGTCCGACGACCCCGCCACCGCACGCGTCGGCGGCGGGCTGGCCCGCCGCAACGCTGCCAGAATGGACCGCGAGCTCGCCCAAGCCACACAGCTCGACGACCGCATCCGCGCCCTCGACTCCAAGATCGCCCGAGCCGAAGCCCGCGAAGCCCGAGCAACCGCAAGGAACCAGGGAGAGGCGTCGACGTGAGTGCCGAACTGATCCGAGACGAACCGGCCTGGCCGATGCCGTCCCTCACCCCGACACCGTCTTTGCGACGTCTGCGGGTGTGGCGACTGCCCGACGGCGGACACGTCGCACTCATCACCGAGCGAGGCCCCGGCACATCGGTCACCAACGTCGCCGAACGCGCCTACGCGGCCGTACGCCGCGACCACCCTCGAACCCGCGTGTTCGAGCACTACCCAGCCCAACTCGGCATCCTGGGCGAGGAGCACTTCGACGAGATCACCGTCGTCGACGGGAAACCCATCTGGTCGCCCTGGCCGCCGGCCGCCATCGCCACCTGGCTGGGGAAGAGCGCCCTCGAAGACCCGTTCACTGAACCCACGCAGGGTTAACCGCCTGCGTGGGAATGCGGGCGCCTGTCCGGGACAGGCGGTATGAATGGACGGTGTCGACGCCCACCAGCCGCTGGGGCGTCGACTGCGACGCAAGGAACCTGATCCGGTCGCATGGCAGGCTCTGCGGTGGATCTGCAACTTCGGGGAACACCGGACCCCCGGATCGGGGAAGTGAAGAAGGTAATGATGGACGAGAACCTGGTACGCGGGCTCGACCCGAGCATGCCGGCACCTCCAATGGTCGTGGAGCGCAACCCGAACCGTGACGCGGTCGGCCACGGACGAGATCTACCCCTGGTCGGCGGCCAACGGCCCTACGTCTACGACGTCGTGTTCAACGACGGCGCTCGCCGCGTCTACGCCGACACAATCCCAGGGGTGCTGTCCGCATTCATCGACTACTACGGCCACCTGGACGAGGAAGCCCGTGTCGCTGAGGACGCCGGCGACCAGTCCGCCGTGGAGTCCGCCAACGCGGGACTGTTCGAGGCCCGGGCACAGCACGCCACCGACCTGCGGGTCCGCCTGCAGAGGGACATCAACACCCAAGCCGAAGCCAACGGCACCTGGGACACCCTCGATGAGGAGGAAGTCGAGCAGTGCACCAAGGCAGCCTCCGGAGAGATCCCGGTCGGAGTGCTTTACGAAGTGCCACTGGAAGACCTCGACGGCTCCGAAATGATCGTCGACAAGGGATTCTGGACCCACAGTGAGGTCAGGCTGGTCATCAACCGTGGCGACTACGAGCTGTTCGACCCCGACTTCACCCCCGAACCTGAGTCGCTGCTGTCCGAGGTGGACTCGGACACCGGCAAGGACATCGTCTACGGGGGCCGCTGGCCCGAGAACCTCGTGATCCTCGACCCGACCGAGGAAGACGACTACATCGAGAGCCTCGAACATGCCGGACAGATCGAGGTCACGGTGCGGCCCGTCGACCTGCCCGACGACCTGTACCTGCGCGCGGTGCAGACCGGCCGCGAGATTCTTGCCGCCGAGTCATCGGAGAACCCGTCATGAGCTCGCCAGCACGGGGCCCACTTCCGGTGAGGCTGTCTGAGGGACTCGACACCACCCGCGCGTCGGCATGGACCGCCGCACGCGGGGGGTTCGCAAACATTCCCTCGCGTTTGAGGGGAAAGTTCATCGACGGGGCGTCGGAGCATCCGGCATCGTTGACAGCAGAGAGAGCACGCAGGCGCGGCGAGATGAGGGGTTGACCGATGGTTTGCCGTGAAAACAAAGCCCGTTCCGCACTCATGGGCTACGAGAAGCACATGCTCCGTGAGCACGGATACCACGACGCAAAAGACTTCGAGGTGCAGTCGTCGATCCACGAGTACGGCCACGCCTACTCGGGGGCTGACAACCCCACCCGGGAGGAGTACCAGGCGTTCCTGCAGGGTGCCCGCCAGCAGATCATGAACGACCAGTCGATCTCGGAGGCGGACAAGTACCGGATCTCCAACAAGCAGCCGGGCCTGATCACCCGTCTCGACCAGGAGCTCACGCGCGTCAAGACCGGCCAGGACGAGAACGGCCGGTCCCTGACGTCCGCACAGATCAACCAGGGCAAGCATTTCGCATCCATGAAGCGGCTCGGGGTGCTGATGCAGCGGCAGCAGGCCGCCAAGGCAAACTTCCTGGAGGTCTACGCCCGAACCACCGGCAACTCGCTGGCCGAGTCGAAGCGCAGATGGGATGACCTGTCCAGCCGCTCACCGGAGGAGCGGAAGAACACCCGCATCAGCCTCACCGACGACTGGCAGGAACGGCTCAGCGTTGCCGGGCTCACCTCCCAGCAGCAGGCCGACATGGGTCAGTCGAACGTGGCGCGGGAAACGATGCGGCTGATGGAGTCGGAACGGCAGGCCAAGATCCGCACCCTGCCGTCCCGTCCCACTGTGTCCAACGAGGACCGGCAGCCCTTCCTGAAGCCCAACGACCCTGCGGTGCAGGTACGTTGCGACGGCTGCGGACAGTTCGGTCACGAACAGGACGCGTGCCCCAACCAGGCCGAGGTAGAGGCCGTCCAGAGCGCCACCGTCTCCTACGAGGACGCCGTTGAGACTGCGATACGTCACCGCAACGCAGCCCAAGCAGCCTCCGACCTGTCCCGGCTGGAGAAGGGCGAGCAAGTCGGTGTCGACCTGGGCGACGACACGGGTCTGTGGGTCTTGGACCCACGCGACCCTGCAACGGTGGGCAGCCCGGAACAAGGGCTGCATACCAACATCACCGCCGTCCCCGCCGACGACCCGCGGGCAGCCGACCTGCTGCGAGACATTGCGGCCTCCGGCGACCCGGACAAGGCACACGAGGCCGCGATGGACGCCAAGGAGGCCGGAGTCTCCTTCGAGATGGCCCAAGACCGTCTGGAAGAGAAGCGGGGCCCGATCCCGATGGTGTCCAGCGCCGTCCAGGACATCGGCTACAACGCGGACGCGGGAGTCCTGGAAGTGACCGCCCACCCATACACGCGCAAGCGCACCGGTGAAGTGATGCCTGCCAAGACGTACATGTACCGCATGTCGCCCAGCGAGTACGGCGAGATGATGGCCTCCGGGTCGCCTGGCAAGTACGCCTCTCAGAACTTCTTCGGCGCCGGCCGCAACGCCAACTACAAGTTCGAGAACGCCGCCGAGGAACGCGAGTCCCGCACCCTGCGGCAATGCCCCTCGTGTGGCCAGTTCGCGTCAATGACATCGACCCACCAGTGCCCGATCGGCGGGTCGATGAACTCACGTGAAGAGGCCGCCTACCGTGAGCGTCTGAGGATCGCCAGAGATAAGGCCAACCTCAGTGGGCTCCCGGCGTCGATGGCAGACACCACACCCCGTCACCGGGTGGAGGCGATCTCGCAGTCCCCGTTGACCGACGGTGGACAGATGCGGTTCCCCGAACGCAACCAGATGCTCATGCAACGCGACCGCGGGCAGGTAGCGCTGGGCGGGTTCACCGCACAGTACCTGGGGCAGCGTGTCACCGGCCGCGTCTACACGTGGAACGAGCCCAGCTCCGGCGACGCGCTGGCTACCAGCGACACCGTCTCCTGCACCTGTGGTGGCCCCCCATGCCGTCACGCGGAGAAGGCCGTCGATCTGATGGCGGTCACCTACGGCGCGAAAACCGCCCAGGGCATCACGCCGGGGGGCCGCAGGTTCGCCCCCGAACCGGGCACGGCCCAAGATGCGCCCACGCAGCTGGCCGACCGGGTGCCATACGGCACGATCCGCGACCAGCGCAGGGAGGCGGCCTCCACCCAGAAGCGGGTGTTCGCTCAGTACCCGGGCCGCAGGCTCTACGCCTCACTGCCCATCGACGCCGCCACTGGGCAGCCCACCCAGGCCCCGGGAACCTGGGGGAGTGGCGAGGGTCAAGTGAACCTGTCCGAACCGGATGCTGTGGCTGCCCGGATGCGGGCCAACTTGCGCGAGACGACCGGCACCGACTGGCAGGTGCGGAGCTCGGCGACTGGGGCGCTGCGGATCACGGCATCCTCGAAGCGGACCCGTGGCGGCAAGATGAGCGACTTCGACCAGGCCCGTCTCGCCCGGGCGCTGAAGCTGCCAGTGGGGCGGACGGGCGCGAAGGGCGTGCACGTGCCTGCCGAGCCGTCGTGGCGGTCGGAGTTCATGGACCGTTCCACAGGTCGCGAGCCGTCGGTCCTGGGGGCCCGGTTCGTGGTCCGCAGCGCCGGCGAAGCCGCCGGTCCGCAGGCGTAACCCGGGCGATCCGATTACAGTTGACTCAGCAACAACACGGGGGTTTGTGTCCGATGTGACACGGGCCCCCGAGTTGTGAGTCCCGAAGAACAGGAACCGTGGCATTGTGGGGTTGTCCCGGTGAGAGAACCGAAGGTGCCCGGGCAGGTCAGTCTTCGCGACGTGACGTGTTGACGGTCGAGGGAGGGTGGAGCAGGAAGTGAATCCACGTACTGCGCCGGTGGCCCCTGAGCCGCCCGCCTGGCAGACAGCCAACGACGAGTTCGACGCTGGCCGGGTGCTGCGCCTGGCGTTCACCGCGAAATCGGGGGAGCAGGTTTCGGTGGCGGTCACCTTGGGGTGGTTGCAGACGTGGAAGAAGACGCCGTTGTCCCTCACCCAGCGGCAGACGGTCCGCACTGCCTGCATCCAGATCGCGAAAGACACCATCCACCCGTGCCTGGGGGCGCGTCGGGTCGCCCACGAGCCGGTGGGTGCGTGGATGGCGTCACCGTCGCCGGGAGTGACGATCACGTGGCGGCCGCACTGGCGGGACCCCGAGGTGCCGGTCATGCTGACCCTCGACAAGTTCTGACTCGGCCTGGTCGCGGACCGGCTCGCGTCGTTGCGGGTACCTGATCCCCGGGCAAGGCAGACTTACCCATGTTGAGCAGGCCCCTATCCGCAGGTATGCGCGTGCTCGGGTCCCCCGGGGGATGGTCTCCGGGGAGGAGGGTGAAAGGCGAGGATGAGCTACTCGAACAGTCAGGCAGCTGACGAGGCGATGGCCGAAGTGCTGGCTGAGACCGCTACGGAACCCACCGACACCGCCGAGGACCAGGACGCGACTCCCGTGGAGGGTGTCGTCGTCGAAGCCGGCACCGCTGTCGAAGAGACGGAGCCAGAACCACAGTGCGACGAGGAGACCGCCAAAGCGCTGGTCGTTCAGGCCCGGGAGGCGCTGGGCCGGTTTGAGCGAACGATTGAAGAGATCGTGCGGCTTCGAGCCTGGGAACCCCTCGGGTACAGCGGACCCCGGGACTTCGTGCTGGCCGAGTTCGGTCCCAGCGACGACCCGGACGCCACCGGGCGGGTCAGCAAGGTGCACGCCTACCGGCTCGCCCGGTTCGCGACGTTCGTGTTCGGGTTGAACGGGCTGCTGGGGAACCGGAGCCTGCACGCGCTCACTGAACGCCGCCTCCGTGGCCTGCCTGCCGGGAGTCGCGGAGAGTTCGATCAGGAGCTGATGCTCCGGATGGAGGGCCGCGTCGCCGCGCTCGACGAGGCCCCCACGGATGAAGAGGTCAACCGGATCCTCGACGAGGAAATGACCCGGCTGATGGAAGAGATCCGGCAGCACGGAGGGCCGATCAACCAAGCCCAGTCCCCTCCCGCCGCCGAAGACCCGGACACGGCCGAAGACCCGGACACGGCCGCCGACCCGGCC
>JAKDNC010000242.1 GCA_030452025.1 Nocardioides sp.
CCCACCCTGGAGCCGACGCAGGACCCGACCCAGGAGCCGACCCAGGAGCCGACCCTCGATCCGACCCAGGATCCGACCCAGACGTCCACCCAGGGTCCCGGGCCGACCCAGCCCCCGACGTACGACCTGGACCTCACCGTCACCGCCACTACCTTCGGGCCATTGCGTGGCCAAACCCGCTTCGACATCACCACCGAGGGCTACCCACCGGACGGCGGCGCGGCCACGCTGAAGATCAGCTGGCGCGGACTCACCATCGGACAGCTGCCAACCGGATGCTCCCGGACGATTCCGGCCTCGGGGAACTCGGCGACCTGCCCCCTGAGCCGCGACAACCCCTCGGTCCACAACGGGACCGTCGTCAATTTGCCCACCGCAACGGTGGACTTCACAGTCACGGCCGACGACTTCACGGAGACGCCGACCGAAAACAACAACTTCCACTGGAGCGCACGATGAACACCCTGCCCGCGGCCCCCGGATACCCTTCACGCCGTGACGACCGTTGATCCCTGGCCCGCACCCCGGGCAAACGAACCAGCCGATGTTGCCCTCAACCTCCCCGGTTCCAAGTCCCTGACCAACCGCGCGCTGATCCTCGCCGCGCTCGCCGACGGCCCCTCCGTCGTACGACGCGCTCTCCGCTCACGCGACACCCAGCTGATGGCGGATGCGCTGAACGCGCTCGGCGCCGAGATCGACACCAGCGGCGACGACTGGAGCGTCGTTCCGGCTCCGTTCGGGACCGGCAGCGCCGAGGTCGACTGCGGTCTGGCCGGGACAGTGATGCGCTTCGTCCCACCCGTAGCCGCGCTGGCGACCGGCGTGGTCCGCTTCGACGGCGACGCCCACATGCGCAACCGCCCGATCGGCGAAGTACTCAGCGCGCTTCGCTCCCTGGGCGTGACGGTCTCCGAGGGCGACCGACTCCCGTTCCACGTCACGGGGTCTGGGGCCGTTCCCGGCGGCGCGGTCGTCGTGGACGCATCGGCGTCCTCCCAGTTCATCTCCGCCCTGCTGCTGGCCGGTGCCCGCTACGAGCAGGGCGTCGACATTCGACACGACGGCAAGCCGGTCCCCTCGCTGCCCCACGTCGACATGACGATCGCGATGCTTCGACAACACGGCGTCGAGGTCGACGATTCCGACGTCAACCGTTGGGTCGTTGCTCCCGGCCCCATCACCGCGGTGGACCACCTGATCGAGCCGGACCTGTCGAACGCAGCCCCGTTCCTCGCGCTCGCAGCCGTCTCGGGCGGGTGCGTGACCGTCCGCGACTGGCCCGCGCACACCACCCAGCCTGGCCACGAGCTGCGCGGGATCCTCTCGCGGATGGGGTGCATGGTCGACCACGGCGCGATGGGCCTCACCGTCACCGGGCCCGAGTCACTGCGCGGCGTCGACCTCGACCTGCACGCCGTCGGCGAGCTCACTCCCGCGATCGCCGCCCTGTGCGCCTTGGCCGACGGCCCCTCCCACCTGCGCGGGATCGCCCACATCCGGGGCCACGAAACCGATCGGCTGACCGCGCTGGCCACCGAGCGAGTTCAGCTCGGCGCCGACGTCACCGAGCATCCAGACGGCCTGACGATCCGACCGGCCGATCTTCACGGCGGCGTCTTCCACACCTACGACGACCACCGGATGGCCCACGCGGGCGTCATCCTGGCCGCTGCCGTCGACGGGGTGCTGGTCGAGAACATCGCCACGACCTCCAAGACCTTTCCGGATTTCGCCAACATCTGGGCGGGGCTGGTCTGATCGTGACTGGGCGGTACACCGAGCACGACCAGGAGCACTACGACCGACCTCGTCGGCACACCCGGCCGCGCACGAAGGACCGACCGTCCTACGACGAAGCGGTCGACGCCGTCGTCGTGACCGTCGACCGTGGCCGCTACACGCTGTTGCTCGACAGCCACATCGTCATCGCGATGAAGTCCCGGCCGCTCGGGCGCAAGGGGGTCGTCGTCGGCGACCGGGTGCGGGTCGTGGGCGACGTGTCCGGAAAGGACGGCTCCCTGGCCCGCATCGTCGAGGTCACCGAGCGGAGGACGACGCTGCGTCGGACCGCCGACGATGACGATCCGGTCGAGCGGGTGATCGTCTCCAACGCCGACCAGTTGGTCGTCGTGGCCGCATTGGCTGACCCGGAGCCACGGCCGCGGCTGATCGACCGCGCCCTCGTGGCGGCGTACGACGCGGGCATGCAGCCGATCCTCTGCCTCACCAAGGCTGACCTCCAGGATCCCGAGTCCCTGCTCTCGACCTACCGTTCTCTGGGCGTGCCCTACGTCGTGACGCAACGCGGCGACGACGTGTCACGGGTGCGCGCGATCCTCGAAGGCCACACCAGCGTCCTGGTCGGTCACAGCGGCGTCGGGAAGTCAACGCTGGTCAACGCACTGGTCCCGGATGCAGACCGGGAGGTCGGTCACGTCAACGCCGTCACCGGCCGAGGTCGGCACACCTCGACCTCTGCCTACATGCTGGAGTTGCCGGGCGACCTCGGGCAAGCGAGCTGGATCATCGACACCCCAGGCATCCGCTCCTTCGGCCTGGCACACGTCGAGCCCGCGCAGCTGATCGGGGCCTTCCCCGACCTCGATGCGGAGACCGGGACCTGCTCGCGGGGGTGCACGCATGGCAGCGGTGAACCCGAGTGTGGGCTCGACGAGGCCATGGCCGCGGACGAGCTCGACCCGGAACGGGTGGAGTCGTTTCGCCGATTGCTCGCCTCACGCGAGTCCAGCGCCGACTGAGGCCGTTCCGGATTGAGCGCTCGTTCGTTCCTCACTCGGCTCGGTCTCGCTCGGTCCGGGATTGAGCGCTCAGTCGCTCGTTCGTTCCTCACTCGGCTCGGTCTCGCTCGGTCCGGGATTGAGGTCAACCCCAGACGAGTTGGGCGCCGGCGACGCCGGTCTGGAAGGTCATCAGGATCAGGGCGACGGAGAAGATCGCCAGCATCGACATCATCGTCCACTCGATCAGCGGCGCGTGGCGTGGCTTGCCGCCGCGTCCCGATGCGAGGGCCGAGGGGCCACCGAGCGCCCAGGCGCTGATCAGCACCACGACCATGAAGACCATCGTGAGGTAGAACAGCACCTCGGCCTGCTCCTGGTGGGACTGTGCCGTTGTCCGGAACTGGGGGCTGTTGCTCGCCAACTCGTCAAGCAAGCTCCGGCCGGAGAAGTAGGCGACCATCACCGCGGCCAGGGCAGCGACCGCGAAGCCGACCATGGGCCATCGGGTCGACCAACGCCACCGCGGAACCAGGGCGTGGACGAGGCCGAGGATCGAAGCGATGGGGATCAACACCACTGCGGCATGGACGATGAGGGGATGAACCGGCAGTCCGTTGATCTCCATGCCGAGAAGCGTAGGGCACAGGGTGAGCAGAACTGCAGGGGAATAGCCTGTGCCCATGGCCACCGACTTCACCGACGATCTACGACTCGCCCATGTGCTGGCCGACGATGCCGACTCGATCACCACGGGCAGGTTCAAGGCGCTCGACCTGCATGTGATGAGCAAGCCGGACCTCACTCCGGTGACCGACGCCGACGAAGCGGTGGAGGAGGGCATCCGCCGCACGCTTTCGCGAGTCCGCTCGCGCGACGCAGTGGTCGGTGAGGAGCAGGGCACCAGCGGGCACAGCCAGCGCAGGTGGGTGATCGACCCGATCGACGGCACCAAGAACTTCGTCCGCGGGGTCCCGGTCTGGGCCACTCTGATCGCGCTCATAGTCGACGACGAGGTGGTCCTCGGCGTCGTCTCCGCACCTCAGCTGCAGCGCCGCTGGTGGGCCTCGAAGGGCGGTGGCGCCTGGACCGGGCGCTCCCTGCTGAAGGCGACGCAGATCCACACCTCGGACGTACGCCGTCTCGAGGACGCGTCGCTGTCCTACTCCTCCCTCAGTGGTTGGGAGCAACGCGACCGCCTCGACGACTTCCTCTCGCTCTCGCGGCGCTGCTGGCGAACCCGGGCCTACGGCGACTTCTGGTCCTACATGCTCGTGGCCGAGGGCGCAGTCGACATCGCGGCCGAGCCCGAGCTCGAACTCTATGACATGGCGGCGCTCGACATCATCGTCCGTGAAGCAGGTGGCAAATTCTCCGCCCTCGACGGCTCCCCCGGCCCCTTCGGTGGCAACGCGGTCGCGGCAAACGGACACCTCCACGACGCCGCGCTGGCGTTCCTCGGTTCAGTGACGGACGGGGACGATCCCGACGCGGCGAGCCCCCAGGGCGGCTCGGTCCACGACTTCCGCTCGCGCCGCAGACCGACTGACGAAGACGAGCCCCCGCTAGGCTGATTTCGCTGCTAGCGTGAGCCGCGTCACAGTTCGACCCACGGGCGATCCAGGAGGCTCACATGCACATCAATGACGTGCTGCGGGGAAAGCCGCGCCATGACGTGATCACGATCCAGCCGGACGCCACCGTGCGGGAACTGATCGCGCTGCTCGCTGAACACAACGTCGGCGCGCTGGTCGTCAGCAAGAACGGCAGCGTCGTGGACGGGATCGTCTCCGAGCGCGACGTGGTACGCCGCCTGGCCGCGGACGAGGCCTCGCTCGGGGACAGCGTGGGATCGATCATGACCTCCACGGTCCGCACGTGCCAGGGAACCAGCCTCGTCGGCGAGCTGATGCACCTGATGACCGAGCACCGCATCCGCCACGTCCCCGTGCTCACCGACGGTGTGCTGACTGGCATCATCTCCATCGGCGATGTGGTCAAGACCCGCATCACCGAGCTCGAGTTCGAGCGCGACCAACTCGACAACTACCTGCACCAGAGCTGAGGAGAGACCCGCCGTGAGCACCGAGAAGCCCGAGGTCGACTTCGTCGATCCCACGCCGCCGACCGACCTGGTCGTCACCGACCTGACCGAAGGTGAGGGTGACGAGGCAAAGTCCGGCGACACCGTCGCCCTGCACTACGTCGGCGTCGCCCACTCGACCGGCGAGGAGTTCGACGCTTCGTACAACCGTGGCACTCCCCTGCAGTTCCGTCTCGGCAGCGGGCAGGTCATCTCCGGCTGGGACACCGGCGTGCAGGGGATGAAGGTCGGCGGCCGCCGTCAGCTCGTGATCCCGCCGCACCTCGGGTACGGCGACCAGGGCGCCGGCGGCGTGATCAAGCCCGGCGAGACCCTGATCTTCGTCGTCGACCTGGTCAAGGTCTCCTGACCGGCCGCACCGAAACCTCCGTCACCACGGCAGTCCGTCCCCGACACCGGGGGCGGACTGTTCTGTCACCCGGGCCGAGGTGCCCCCGAGCGAGACGACATCGCCGGTGGCCAGCTGGCGCCCGCGCCGCGTCTCGACCTCGCCGTTGACCGTGACCAGCCCGTCGGCGGTCACCGTCTTCGCCTCGGATCCGTTGTCGATCAGGTTGGCCAGCTTGAGGAACTGGCCGAGGCGGATCGAGTCGTCACGGATGGGCACGTCGAAGGTCATGTCCCCCATCCCATCACGCCATCAGGGACGCGGCATGGATGATCACGCCGACCAGACCACCGACGATGGTGCCGTTGATCCGGATGAACTGGAGGTCCCGGCCGACGTGCAGCTCGATACGGCGTGAGGCCTCCTTCCCGTCCCAACGCTCGATGGTGTGGGTGATCACGGTGGTGAGCTCGGCGCCGTATCGCGAGACAGCGAAGACCACGACGTCCGAGAGCAGTCCGTCGAGGCGGCCCCGGAGACCCGCGTCGTCCTTGATGCGGTCGGCGGCGTCCATCAGCTCGCTACGCAGCCGGG
>JAKDNC010000243.1 GCA_030452025.1 Nocardioides sp.
CGGCGAGTCGCCTGCTGGTGGCGCCGCCGATGCCGCGGGCGCCGCCGGTGACGACGCTGACCCGCCCAGTCGGTGAATCAGTCGGTGAATCAGTCGGTGCACCAGTCGTCGGGCCGGTGCCCGGGCCGGTGCTCGAATCGGTCATGACAGCTCCAGCCGCTCGGCGCAGGCGGACAGCTCGTCGCACGCTTCGGAGAGGTCCGGTGTCGGGTTCGCGGCCAGCACGATCCGGTCGGCCCCCTGGGCGGCGAGCTTCGCGGCGCGGTCCGGATTGATCTTCGAGACGAGGTGACCCAGCGAGAGCTCCAGAGCCTCGGGATCCCGCCCCGCGCGCTCGGCCTCCTCGCGCATCAGCGCGACCAGGGACGCGAGCTCCTCCCCGGCCACACCCAGGGGCTGGAGGCCGTTGCCCAGACGGCCGGCGCGGCGTGCCGCAGCCTTGCTGTGTCCGCCGATGTGCAGCGGGACACCGCCCGCCCGGACCGGCTTCGGGTAGGACTTTGCATGCTCGAAGTCGAAGAACTCACCGTGGTGGTCGACGCCCTCGGCGGAGGTGTCGTCCCACAGCTTGCGGAGCACCTCGATCTGTTCGTTGGCCCGTCGGCCTCGCGCCTCGAAGGGCGCGCCGCAGGCCTCGATCTCCTCGCGCATCCAGCCCATGCCGGCACAAATCCGCAGCCGTCCGCCGGAGAGGGCATCGATCGTGGCCAGCCGCTTGGCCAGCACGACGGGGTGGTGGTTGGGCAGCACCAAGACGCCCGTGGCCAGGCCCAGGCGTGTCGTCTGCCCGGCCAGGAACGCCATCAGGTCGAGCGGGTCGGGGATCCGGCAGTCGTCGGCGAGCTCCATCTTCCCGGAGGCGTCGTAGGGGTAGACGCTGGAGTAACGGCTCATCACCACTGCGTGCTCCACGGCAACGATCGACTCGAAGCCGCAGGACTCGACATGTCGGGCATAGGCGGCGATCCACTCGGGGTCGGCGGTGGTGCCAGCGGCAACGGGCGCGATCACTGCGTATTTCATGCTCCGCAACCTAGGCAGGACCGGCAGCTCGAACGGGCCCCGCTCTCGCTGGACGGGAGTTCCGCTCACCGGGAGTTTCCCCGGGACCCGCACGTGTGCCGCCTACGCTGCGGAGCGTCCCGCGCCACCGAGGAGGATGTTGATGTCTCGTACAGAGCACGAGGCGAGCCCTCGAGAGCAGGCGATCGCAGCGCTGACCGCGCCCGGCGCCCGGTTCGAGATTCGTCGCGAGGACGTGCGGGGCAACGCCATCGCCGTCTTCGCGAACCGGCACCGCGCCCTGCCCGAGCTCCTGGCCGCCTCACGCGGGTTCGGCGACGCCGACTACCTCGTGACCGAGGACTCCCGGATGAGCTTCCGCGAACACCACGAGGCGGTGGCCGCCCTCGCCACGGCCCTGCGCGACGAGTACGGCGTCCGCCCCGGCGATCGCGTCGCCCTCTGCGGCGCCAACTCGCCCGAGTGGATCGTGGCCTTCTGGGCGAGCGTCGCGCTCGGGGCCGTCGCCGTCGCAATGAACTCCCACTGGGCCGGTCCCGAGATCCAGCACGGGCTGGACCTCACCGAGCCCGTCGTCGTGATCGCCGACGAGCCCCGTCGCGCTCTCCTCGGCCACCCCGGCGGCGCCGTCCTCAGCTTCGAGGAGGACCACCCGGCGCTGGTCGCCAAGAACCGCGGAGCCCCGATGCCGGAGACCGACATCGCCGAGGACGACCCCGCCGCCATCCTCTTCACCAGCGGCACCACCGGACGTCCCAAGGGAGCCACCCACTCGCACCGCAACATGATCGCGGCCGTGTGGTTCCACCTGCTCAACGACGCCGTCGCAGCCGAGCTGGGCAACCCGCAGTCCGGTCGGCGCTACCTGCTCCTCACGCCGCTGTTCCACATTGCCGCGTTGCACAACCTCGCCGTCATCCGGCTGGCGATCGGCGACACGGCGGTGATCCACCGGGGTCGCTTCGACATCGACCGGGTGCTGCGGCTCATCGAGGAGGAGCGAATCACGAACTGGGGTGCCGTCCCGACCATGCTCTCGCGGCTCGTCGAGGCCGACCTCTCGTCCTACGACCTCAGCTCGCTGCGCTCAGTGACGGTCAACAGCGCACCGTCGTCGACGCTTCTGAAAGAGAAACTCCTCGAGGTGCTGCCCCACGTCGGGCGCGCGTTGGGCACCAGCTACGGCCTCACCGAATCCTCCACGGGCGCGACCATCGCCAGCGCCGCCGACCTGCTCGAGGACTCCCACTCAGTGGGCCGTCCTGCCCCCACCATGGAGGTCGAGGTGCGTGAGGCCAACGGCTTGGTCGTGACCGACGGAGTTGAGGGGGAGATCCATCTGCGCGGCCCCCAGGTGATGCTGGGCTACTGGCAGAACCCGGAGGCCACCGCCGCGGCCTCCGCACCCGGAGGCTGGTTCCGCACGGGCGACCTGGGGTCCATGGTCAACGGACACCTGCGCATCGCCAGCCGACGCTCCGACCTGATCCTGCGGGGTGGGGAGAACGTCTACCCCGCCGAGGTGGAGGAGCAGCTCTGCGCACACCCTGCCGTCGCGGAGTGCATCGTGCTCGGCGTGCCCGATGACGACTTCGGCCAGGCCGTCGCCACCCGCGTCGTCACGCGACCGGGCGTCGACGTCACCGAGGAGGACCTGCGCGGTCATCTCCTCGAACGGCTGGCCCGATACAAGGCGCCCACGCGGTGGGCGCTGACCACCGACCCACTGCCCCGCAACGCCACCGGCAAGGTGAACAGGGGACAGGTGGAGCTCGAACGAACCGGCGGCGAACCCGTCGGAGAGAACCTGGAGGACTGAGTGGACACGTTCGCCGAAGTCGTGCGATCGAGGGCAGGGGACGACAAGATCGGTCTCCGGTTCCAGGGCAACGCCTGGACCTGGGGCGAGGTGGTCAGCGAGAGCGCCGACCGTGCCGCGGCCCTGACCGACACCGTGCCCGTGCCGGACGAGCGACAGGTCCACATCGGTGTGCTGCTGGAGAACGTTCCGGACTTCGTGTTCTGGATCGGTGCCGGTGCGCTGGCCGGAGCCGTGGTGGTGGGCATCAATGCCAGCCGCAGCGCTTCCGAGCTCGCCCACGACATAGGCCACGCCGACGTCGACGTGATCGTCACCGAGGACCGGCTCGCCCACCTCGTCGACGGAGGGGAACACGGCCTCCCCGCCGACCGAATCCTCAACATCGACCAGGCGTCGTACGAAACGTTCCTCGCGCCCTACCGTGGCTCGGCCCTGCCGCAGGAGCTGCCCGCCGCCGAGGACATTGCGATGCTGCTCTTCAGCTCCGGCTCCACCGGTGCACCGAAGGCCGTCGTGGTCGGCCAGGGGAGACTCGGTCGATTGATCGAGACGCTCGTCCAGCGGACCCGGATGCGGCGCGACTCGGTGGCCTACCTGTGCATGCCCCTCTTCCACGGCAACGCCGTGATGCTCAACCTCGGCACCGCGATGCAGGAGGGCGCCACGGTGGCGTTGACCCGGAAGTTCTCCGCGAGCAGGTTCGCCGACGACGTGCACCACTACGGCGCCACCTTCGTCAACTACGTGGGACGGGCACTGTCCTACGTGCTCAGCCGCCCCGAGGACCCGCGGGACCGGGCCAGCACACTCGAGCTCGCCTTCGGCACCGAGGCCTCCGAGTCCGACGTCGCCCGCTTCACCGAGCGCTTCGGCTGCGAGGTGATCGAGGGGTACGGCATGAGCGAGGGCGTCCTGCGGATCAACCGGACCCCCGAGACCCCCACCGGGTCACTGGGCCTTCCGGCCGGCGAGACCGACGTACGTATCCTCGAGGAGGCAACGGGGGAGGAGTGTCCACGCGCCGGCTTCGACGCGTCCGGGCGCCTGACCAACCCCGAGGCGGTCGGGCAGATCGTCGCGGTGGGCGTGGCCGACACGTTCGAGGGCTACTACAAGAACCCCGGCGCCCTGGCTGATCGCGTGCGGGGAAACGACTTCTGGACCGGCGACCTGGGATACCGCGACGCCGACGGCTTCTTCTACTTCGCCGGTCGCGGCTCGGACTGGCTGCGCGTGGACAGTGAGAACTTCGCGGCCGCACCCGTCGAGCGGGTGCTGCAGAAGGTGCCCGGGGTCCTATCGGCCCCGGTCTTCGGCGTTCCTGATCCCAGCACCGGTGACCAAGTGATGTGCGCCGTCGAGCTCGAGCCGGGTGCCGAGTTCGAGCCGGCCGCGTTCGGTGGGTTCCTCGCCGACCACCCCGAGATGGGAGTCAAGTGGTGGCCGCGGTTCGTCCGGGTGACCGAGCAGATCCCGCTCACCGGCAGCAACAAGGTGAACAAGGCGCCGCTGCGTGCGGCGGCCTGGATCACCGACGACCCGGTCTGGATGCGGGTCGACCGAAGCCAGGACTACGTCCTGCTCGACGACGCCGCCCGGGCCCGGATCGAGGACGAGTTCGCGGCCCACGGCCGGACCGCCCTGCTGCCCGCCGTCGCGGTGTCGTGAACCGGGCGGACAACATGGCGGCGTTGGAGGAACGAATCGCCCGTCTCGAGGCGGTCGACGAGATCAAGGCACTCAAGCACCGCTATCTGCGAGCCTGCGACGCCAAGCAGCCGGACGTGTTCCGCGACTGCTTCGTCCGGTCCGGGGCCTCGATCGACTACGGACCGCGGATCGGGAAGTTCGAGGACGCGGACGGAATCGCGGCCGTCTTCGAGCGGGTGGCGCTGCAGCGGGTCGAGGGAGCGCTGGTCATCTTCGACATGCACCACGGTGTGCATCCCGAGATCGAGATCGTCGATGCAACCCACGCCTCCGGCGCCTGGACGCTGCGCTTCCGGCAGGTGAACCTGGTCGAGGAGACCGAGCAGGTCAGCAACATCGAGTACGCCGACGAGTACGAGGTCGAGGACGGCCGGTGGCGGATCCGCTCCTGCCGGGTCCGGACGCTGTGGACGCTCACGCAGCCGCTGCCCAAGGGGTTCCGGGTCGTCGACTCGTTCTCCTGAACCGAGCTCGTTCGATGCGGATCAGCCGGGTCGATCGGGGAGTCAGCCGGGGTCAGCCGGGTCGAGTGGGCGCAGCACGTCGAAGTCGCCCAGCGAGATCCGGATCTCGAAGGCCCGGCTGGTCAACAGCCAGGCGCCGTCCACACGCGTCCACCGGTCGTCGTACTCACCCATGCACTCGTAGAAGGACCCCTCCATCGGCCCGGCGCCGACGTGGTGCACCCGGGCGTAGGTGAGGGACCGGGCACGGTGGTCGTCCTCCAGGGTGACCCGGTGGTTGCCGATCAGGTGCTGGGTGGCACCCACGCCGCCGAGGTGGGCAGCCATCCGCTCGACGATCGCGCCGCGTCCGTACGCGCCGTACCCGGTGGCGTCCCGGGTGAACGACCCCGCGATGGCGGCCCAGTCGCGTCCGTCGATCGCCGCGGCCAGGTGGGCGAGCCGCTCCACGATCTCCTCGCGCGGTGTCGGGCAACCTTCCGGGGAGCCGGCACCGTCCGTGGAGCCTGTCACGCCTGTTTGCCGAGTGCGCCCTTGACGAGCAGTTCCGGCGCCTCGGCGCGGCCGTCGAGGACCCGGCTGGTGCGTCGGGTGGTCCGCCAGCCGTCCTGGGTGCGGCGCAGCTCCCAGTGGTGGGCGGTGGCACGGCGTACGACGAAGTCGGGGGTGGACTCGAAGTCTCCGCCCTGGTTGACGATCATCAACGAATGGGTGACCGCCACCGCCTCGTCGCCGTGCAG
>JAKDNC010000244.1 GCA_030452025.1 Nocardioides sp.
GGTCATGTTGGGCCCGACTGGGCGATCAGACGTGGCGGCGGGACTGCACCACCCGGAACCGTGAGGCGACGTAGGCGCCGTCGGTGAACGCCGAGTTGGCCGCCGGGTTGGCGCCGGTGCCGTGGAAGTCGGAGAACGCCGCAGACTGGTTGACGAAGACCCCGCCGAGGAGGTTCTCGCTCAACGCCACACCAGCGTCCAGTGCCGCCTCACGTGCCTGCTCGATGACCGTGTCATCGGTCGAATAGACGGAGGCTGTCATCGCTCCGCAGCGCTGCACCGTGTCGCGGAAGAGGTCGATCGACTCGTCCGTGCCCGCGGTGGAGATCAGGTAGGCCACCGGGCCGAAGCACTCGCTCTCGTAGACCTCGGAGTCCTTCGCCTCCAGCCCGACCAGGGCCGGGGTCCGCACAGTCGCCTCGGGGTACGCCGGGTGGTCGACCTCGCGGCTCGCGACCAGGAGGCTGCCCCGCTCGCCCGTGCTGGCCAGGCGCTCCAGCACACCGGCGTTGACCACGCTACCGAGCAGCTCGACCGCGCGCTTGTCCTCACCGAGCAGCCGGGTCAGCGCCGCTTCGATGCCGGCGGCCACCGCTGTTGGGGTCTTGGTCCCGTCATCGGTCGCGATCCCGGCGGCCGGGAGGTAGACATTCTGCGGCGCCGTACACATCTGGCCGGAGTAGAGCGAGAACGAGAAGGCCAGGTTGGCGCACATCGCCTCGAAGGACGACGTGGAGTCGAGGAGCACCGTGTTCACACCGGCCTTCTCGGTGAAGACCGTTGCCTGGGACGCGTTCTGCTCGAGCCAGTCACCGAAGGCATTGCTGCCGGTGAAGTCAATCAGACGGACCTTCGGGTGGACCGCCAGCGCCGCGGCCAGCCGGTCCTCGGGCTCCTCTGCGGCCAAGGTCACCAGGTGTGGGTCGAATCCTGCCTCGACCAGCACCTCCTGGCAGACCTGGACGGTGATCGCGAGGGGCAGCACCGCCCCGGGGTGCGGCTTGACGACCACCGGGTTGCCGGTGACCAGCGACGCGAAGAGTCCGGGCCAGGAGTTCCAGGTCGGGAAGGTGTTGCAGCCGATGACCAACGCGATCCCGCGCGGGACCACCGTGAATGTCTTCTCCATCCGCAACGGCTCGCTGTCGCGCTTGGGCCCGGGCTTCTCCCACAACGCCGTGGCCGGCGTGCGCGTCATCTCCGTGTGTGCCATCGCGACCGACTCCAGCGCCCGATCCAGCGCGTTGGCGCCCCCGGCTTGGAAGGCCATCACGAAGGCTTGGCCGCTGGTGTGCTGGACGGCGTTGGCGAGCTCGAAGATGCGCGCGTGCAGCCGGTTCAGGATCTCGAGACACACGCCGGCGCGAGCGTCAGGACCCGCGTCACGCCACGGCTTCATGCCCGCGGCGGCGGCCCCCAGGAGTGCCTCGACGTCGCAGGCCCTGGGATAGGTGACACCCAGATCGAAGCCGTACGGCGACCGCTCGGTCGCGACTGTCCCGTCGCTGCCCGGCGTGATGAGGGGGAAGTCGGTGCTGAGCCATGCGTCGAAGGCGGCCTTGCCGTCGACGGCCGCTGTCTCCCCGTAGACCCGAGGCGAGGGGGATTCGTCGTAGGCCGACCAGAATTCACGGGTGGCGCAGGCCTGCCGGGCCCGGAGCAGGAGCGTGCGATGCTTCTCGGAAAATTCTTGTGACACCATACCGTCACTCTCGCACACACGTGTTACACCGCCAACCCACGCGGGCCGGGGCAGTAGCGTGGTCCGCGGAATCATCGCGACTCTCGGTGTCCAGATGTCACGGACAGGATGGTTCGGACCCGTCGGCTGCGGGTAGGAGTGACTCTCCGCGCCAGCGGGGAACAGACAAGGGGAAGTCGTGAAGACCAAACTCATCGCCGCGCTCGCGGCGCTGATCGTCGTACTCGTGGTCGTGCTGGTCGGCGTCTGGGCGCTTGTCCTGCGCTCCGGCGGCGACGACGAGGCGCGCGTCTCCGACCCGACTCCGGTCGACCCGGACGGGACCTCCTCGGAGACGTCAGGTCCCAACGGTCCCGCCACAGACCCGAACGACCCCGCCTTCAAGGCCGCGCTCAGCGAGCCGGTCGAGGACAGCGTCTATCCCAACGTCGGTGATCCGAGCGTCGATGCGCTCCATTACGGACTCGACCTCGAGTGGGACCCGGAGTCCTCGATCCTGACCGGCAACGCCGAGATCGCCTTCCGCGCCACCTCCACCCAGGAGCAGTTCCAGCTCGACCTCGGCAAGCCTCTTGAGGTCGAGGCGGTCACGGTGGACGGCAACGAGGTGGACTACGTGCACTCCGGCAAGGACCTCGTGGTGAAGTCCCCGGTGCAGATGGACCGGCGCTACGTCGCGGTCATCGACTACGCCGGCACCCCGGAGCCCGCGAAGGCGCCGACCACGCGCAGCGACTTCACCGACATCGGCTTCACGATCACCGAGGACGGCGAGGTGTGGACGATGCAGGAGCCCTACGGCGCCTTCACCTGGTATCCGGTCAACGACCAGCCGGCCGACAAGGCGCTCTACGACTTCACCATCACCACGCCCGAACCCTTGATCGGCGTGGCCAACGGCACGCTCGTCGACCGAACCGACGACGACGACCAGACCGTCACCACGTGGCATCTGGACTCCCCCGCGTCCTCCTACCTCACGACGCTGGCGATCGGTGAGTACGAGCGGACCACGGAGAAGAGTCGCTCCGGCGTCCCGTTGAGCTACTGGACTCCCGTCGACGACCCACAGGCCAAGCAGGCGCTGCGCTACACCCCGGTGGCGATGGACTGGCTGGAGGACAAGCTCGGTCCCTACCCCTACGACTCGCTGGGCTCGGTCGTCGTACCTTCCGAGAGCGCGATGGAGACCCAGACGATGATCACCTACGGCAACACCGAGTACGCGCTCAGCCCGGAGACCGTCGTCCACGAGATGGCCCACCACTGGTACGGCGACACGGTCTCGCCCTCCGACTGGAGCGACGTGTGGATGAACGAGGGCATGGCGATGTACCTCCAGGGCGCCTTCGCAGCCCAGCAGTCGCACCGCACCGTCGACAAGGTGATGGAGGAGTACGCGGTCGTCGAGCGCTCGTCACGTCGCATCGACGGCCCGCCTGCCGACTACGACCCCCGCACCTTCGGCCAGAACAACATCTACTACGGCCCCGCGCTGATGTGGCACGAACTTCGCAAGAAGATCGGCGACGACAGGTTCTGGGCGATGGTCAAGGCGTGGCCGAGCGTGCACAAGGACGGCAACACCGACCGCAAGGAGTATCTCGCCTGGATCGAGAAGCAGACCGGCGAGGAGCTCACCGCATTCTTCGACGACTGGCTGCTGGGCAAGAAGACACCGAAGCGGCGCTGAGACCGCCTGTCTCCGAGCGACCGCGGGCGCCCACGTCACTGGCATGACTCGCCAAGAGGAGACGGAGGTGCTCGGCAGGTGCAACGGCTGCTCGCCCTGTCAACGCGGCCTGACACGACCTAGCCTCTATCCGTGACCCCCAAGCGCCTGACCGCGAAGCAGCTCATCGACCTGGTCCTCGACGACGGCTCCTGGCAATCGTGGGACCGGCCACCGGCCCGCGTCGGCATCACCGGCGAGTACGCCGACCAACTGGTCGCCGCCGAGGAGAAGTCGGGGGTCGACGAGTCGGTGGTCACCGGTGAGGGGATCCTGCGCGGGCGACGGGTCGCCGTACTCGCCGGGGAGTTCGGCTTCCTGGCCGGATCCATCGGCCGGGACGCCTCTGACCGCCTGGTCGCCGGAATCGAGCAAGCCACAGCGAAGGGGTTGCCGCTGCTCGCCGCCCCGATCAGCGGTGGCACCCGAATGCAGGAGGGCACCCCGGCCTTCGTGCAGATGGTTCGGATCAGCGCGGCCGTGGCCACCCACAAGAATGCCGGACTGCCCTACCTGGTCTACCTGCGCAACCCCACCACCGGTGGAGTAATGGCCTCGTGGGGCTCGCTCGGCCACGTCACCGTCGCCGAGCCGGGTGCACTCACGGGCTTCCTGGGGCCACGGGTCTATGAGGCGCTCTACGGGAAGAAGTTCCCCGAGGGCGTGCAGACCGCGGAGAACCTCTACGCCCACGGCATCATCGACGCCGTACTCCCGCCCGAGGCGTTGGCCGACATCGTGCACCGCGCGCTGGACATCCTGCTCGCCCCGCGGACCGGGATCGCGCCGGTCCCCGAGCCCGGGGTCGACGAGATCCCAGACGTGGAGACCTGGGACGCGGTCACCCGGTCCCGCAACCCCGAGCGCCCCGGCGTACGCCGTCTGGTGAGGTACGCCACCACCGACGTGGTGCCGCTCAACGGCACCGGCCAGGGCGAGGCCGACCCGGGCCTGTTGATCGCGTTGGCCCGCTTCGGCGACGCCCCGTGCGTCTTCCTCGGCCAGGACCGTCGCGGCCAGACCACCGACCACCCGATGGGCCCCGAGGCCCTGCGCGAGGCCCGGCGCGGGATGCGCCTTGCCTCGGAGCTGAACCTCCCGCTGGTGACCGTGATCGACACCCAGGGCGCCGCCCTCTCGGTCGACGCGGAGGAGGGCGGGCTGGCCGGCGAGATCGCCCGCTGCCTCTCCGACCTGGTCACCCTCGACGCCCCGACGCTGTGCCTGATGCTCGGCGAGGGCAACGGTGGCGGAGCGCTCGCGTTCCTGCCGGCCGACCGGGTGATCGCGGCCCACCACGCATGGCTCTCGCCGCTGCCTCCCGAGGGTGCGAGCGCGATCGTGCACCGCGACACCGACCACGCCCCCGAGATGGCGCGGGCCCAGCAGGTGCGGGCGATCAGCCTTCACGAGCAGGGAATCGTGGACCGGATCGTGGCCGAGAAGCCGGACGCCGCCGAGGAGCCGGAGGAGTTCTGCCGCCGGGTCGGCGGTGTGCTCGAGTTCGAGCTGGCCCGTCTGCTGGAGACCGGTCCGGGTACAGCCCAGGATCGCAGCGCCCGCTACCTGTGAGCCGGGGCGCCCGCCAGGTCACCAGGGACCTCAGAGCAGCGCAGGAAGCGCGTAGAGCATCGTCACCGACCAGACGAGGTGAGTGAGAATCGGTGCCAGGATGCCTCCGGTTGCGCGTCTTTCCAGGCCGACGACGAAACCGAGCACGAGAGCCGCGAAAGCGAGCATGACGTTGCCGGTGGCGGCGGTCGTCAGCGCATAGGCCACTGTGGTCACCAGGACCGGTCGAACCGGCACGGCCGAGTAGAGCGCCCCGCGAAAGAACAACTCTTCGGCGATCCCGTTGAGGATCGTCACCCCGAGCAGAATCACGGCACTTCCCTCGTTGGCGTGGGCAAGCACGAGACGGACCAGCTCTGCCAGCGACGGAAAGAGCCGCACCAGGAGGGCGCCGATGATGAAGATGCCCGCGAGCAGTGCGCCCAGCACGACTGGAGGCAACACCGGTCGCGCGGCCGGACGATCGGCTGTCATCGGGTGGCCGAGCCGTCCGAGGTGAATCGGCCCGGAAGCGAATGCGCCGATTGTCCAGACCAGGGCAAGGGCAAGGGTGGCGGGATAGAACCACGCGCTGCCGGGTTCGATCCGTAGGGAGAATGCCAGCACGACGCCACCGAGGGCGATGAAGGCTGCGCTGACGACCTGCCGACGGCGAAAGGCTCCCGGCGCCTGCCGGTGGTCGCGCGGCGAGACCTCCCACAAGGTCTGACGGACCCAACGCAGCGAAGTCACGCAGCGATGCT
>JAKDNC010000245.1 GCA_030452025.1 Nocardioides sp.
GACCCCTCGACCGCGTTCGCGATCAGCCGGCTCACCGACGCCGGCTACCTCAACCAGTCACCCATCGGGATCTTCCGCGACGTCGAGCGCCCGACCTACGACGACCAGACGCGCGCCCAAGTCGCCCGGACCCAAAACCAGGACGACAATCAGCGCGCCCGGTTGGTGGAGCTGCTGAATGGTGGCGACACCTGGCTCGTCGATGAATGAACTCGTACCGGCACACGTCGATGTCGAAGCGGTGGGGGAGCAGCAGCGTCCACCCCTATCTCTGCCGCCCCCGCGGTTGTTGTTGCCAACCTTGGTCTTGCTGACGACAAGTACGTCGGTTGTCAGCAGTCTGGGTGGGTCGCTCGTACCTCAGGTGTCCGTGCAATACGGCGTTGCCCTTGGTAGCGCACAGTGGATCCTGACCGGTCCGATGCTCGTCGGCGAGGAGAGTCCCCGGGAGTGGTGGGGTTTGAGGGTCCACGGCGGGGCTGCGTGACGTAGGCGGCCATCGGCGGGATCTTCGGTGTGAAACGACGAAGAATCGCACTGAAGGAGCCCCACCGATGGCCATGTCCCAGTCTGCCTTGTCTGAGTTGCTCGATGCATTCCGCACCGGCGATGGCGTGGATATGATCCGCGACTCGGTCAGGTTCGTGCTCCAGGAACTGATCGAGGCCGAAGCCAGCGAGGTGATCGGCGCCGAACGCTACGAACGCACCGAGGACCGTGTCACCGAACGCAACGGCACCCGACCGAAGCTGTTGACCACCAAGGCCGGCGATGTCGACCTGCGGATCCCCAAGCTGCGCAAGGGCTCGTTCTTCCCCTCCATCCTCGAGCCCCGCCGCCGCATCGACCAGGCGCTGTACGCGGTAGTGATGGAGGCCTACGTCCACGGCGTGTCCACGCGCAGCGTGGATGACCTGGTCGAGGCCATGGGCGTGGAGTCAGGGATCTCCAAGTCGGAGGTCTCCCGGATCTGCGAGAGCCTCGATGAGTCCGTCGGGGCGTTCCGCACCCGACGGCTGGACCACACCACGTTCCCCTACGTGTACCTGGATGCGACCTACCTCCACGTGCGCAACAAGCCCGGCAAGGGCGGCCAGGTGGTCTCGATGGCGGTCGTGGTCGCCACCGGGATCGCCGCCGACGGGTCCCGGGAGGTCCTCGGCCTCGACGTCGGCGACAGTGAGGACGAGACGTTCTGGCGCAGCTTCCTGCTCAGCCTCAAGCAGCGCGGGCTGGCCGGGGTGCAGCTGGTCATCTCCGACCAGCACTCCGGCCTCGGAGCGGCGCTCAAGCGGGCATTCCAGGGCTCGGCCCACCAACGCTGCCGGGTGCACTTCGCCCGCAACCTCCTGGCCCATGTGCCCAAGTCCCATGCCGACATGGTCGCCGCGGTGTTCCGCACGATCTTCGCCCAGCCCAACGCCAAGGCCGTCTCCCAGGCCTGGGATGAGGTCCGCGACCAGCTCGCCAAGTCGTTCCCCAAGGTCGGCCCGCTGATGGACGAGGCGAAGCCCGAAGTGCTCGCGTTCACCGGGTTCCCGAAGGCTCACTGGCGAAAGGTGTGGTCGACCAATCCACTGGAGCGGGTCAACAAGGAAATCAAGCGCCGCTCCCGCGTCGTGGGGATCTTCCCCAACTCCGCCGCCGTGATCCGGCTAGTCGGAGCGGTGCTGATCGACATGCACGACGAATGGATCGCCGGCGACCGCCGCTACCTATCCGAGGAGTCCATGGCGCTGCTCGACACCAACATGGATACTGGAGACCACGCCGCCATCGAGAGCGGCGAGTAAGGGCACCGAGGACCCCCTCAAAGCCCACCACGCCACGGGGCTCTGTCCGTCGGCGCGGTTACGACCCCGATTCTAGGGCGCCTCGGCGGGAACACTCGGCGTCGGCCAGTCATTCTCAGCAGCCTCGTGATCGTCTCGCTCGGCTTGCTGCTTGCCGCCATGCCGACAGGATTTGCCGGGCTCGTCGCTGGCCGCCTCATGCAAGGCTTGGGGATCGCGCTGCTTCCGTTGGCGCTTGCTGCCGCGCGCGACAACCTCTCGCCGGAGCGTGCGAATGGCGCGCTAGCGCTTCTGTCGGTCACAGGTGTGATGGGTGCGGGCATCAGCTACCCCCTCGCGGCTTGGCTCGCAGAGACCATGAGCATCAATGCGGCTTACGGTGCGGGGTTCCTTGTCACAGCGTTCACACTGGTGCTGGCTATGCGAGTGCTGCCGGACTCGACCGTCACCGGATCAGACGCGGTCCACTGGACGGGGGCGGTGCTGCTGAGCAGCGGCACGCTCAGCCTGCTGCTGGCCCTGACCGTGGCCCCGCGGCTCGGTGCCCCGGCCATGTGGCTGTGGCTGTTGGTCGCGTTCGGCGTGGGTTCGGTTCTCCTCTGGGTCCGGGTGTCGCTGCGACACACGACCCCGCTGGTCGATTTGCGACTGGCAACGGGTAGCGGGGTGGTGGCTGTTCATTTCGCCGGCCTGATCGCGGGCATCGCTGGTTACATGCTGCTGGCGTTGGTGATGATCCAGGTCCAGATGCCCACGAGCACCGGCTTTGGGCTGGGCGAACCTCTGACGGTAGCGGGCCTCTTGCTGACTCCGTACGCTCTCTTCAGCTTCATTGGAAGTCGTTTGTCCATGTGGGTCGCTGGTCGCATCCGACTCGATCTCGCTCTGCCACTGGGCGGCGGCATCTACGTCGTCGCAACCGTGCTGTATATGTTCTGTCACGACTCGGTGGCTGTCGTCGGGGTAGTGATGGCCCTTGCCGGCGTCGGATCGGGGTTTGCCTTCGCTGCCATGCCGGGACTCGTGATTCGTGAAACGCCAGCAGCGGAGACGGGCAGCGCCCTGTCTTTCAACGTGCTGCTACGTTTCCTCGGATTCGCAGTGGGGAGCACCCTTGCGACGACCGTGCTCACGGGTCTTGGATCAACGGACTTGGGTGGCGTCCAAATCTTCAGGTTCACCGTTGGAGTCAACGCCGCCCTCTGGGTGGTGATGGCGGCCACGACCTTTGCCCTCATCTCGAAGAGCGGCGCGAGATCCTTGAATGCCCGGGCTATAGAGGCGCCGTGACCACGGTCAGCAGATAGTCAGCAGCAAGTCGCTCCCAATCTCGCCGAGGGATTCAGAAGATGTCGGGTAACGTCGTGCCCGAAGGACACCGAGATCCGTAGCGGGGCTGCAGATCAAGCGGGTGTGGATCGAGGAGGACCGAGATCTGACAAGGAGCCAGTGCGGCTCGACTATCAGAGAAGGTCAGGGGTTCGAATCCCCTCAGCTCCACCAAATCCGCCGGTCGGGGCCATGGCCTCCGTCCTCATCCAGGAGGACGGAGTGGCCAGCCTCCAACACCCCGGAGCCCTGTCTGGCCCAGGCCACGCAGCGTGAGCTGGCTCCACGAGTGCACAACGTGTCGAGCACTCAGTCGCGCACGGCTCCTGCGTCGTCGTACCACTCGGTCAGCCGTGCGAAGCACTCCCGCGCGATCTCGGCAGGGCCGGGTTCGTCTGGAGCGTCGGGAGCGGACCAGATCTCCAGTGCGAGCCGGATCGCGTCGGTGGCGGCCGAGGCGAGCAGTCGTGGCGCCAGTCCCTCGTGGTCCCCGGTCAGGTCGGCGAAAACCGGAACGAGCCGACGCTCGGAATCGCCGTTGACGTCGTGCCAGACTCGCTGCAGGTCCCGGTCGCCGGCCACGGTGCGCATCAGTCCGCGGGTGAGCTCCAGGTCAGCACTGTCGCCGCTCCCGGCGGGTGTGAAGCGGGTAGCGATCGCGCCTGCCACGGCCTCGCGCAGCGGGGCCCCGGTGGGGATGTCTGCCAGCTCGGCGCGCCAGGCTTCTGCGCCGCGCGTCAGCAGGGGAACGATCGCGTCCTGCTTGCTGGGGAAGTACCGGTAGAACGTGCGCAGGCCGACGCCAGCCGAGGCAGCGACCTCCTCGACCGTGGTGGCGGTCAAGCCCTGCTCGGCGAAGAGACGCAGTGCGGCGACGGCGATGGTGAGCCGGGTGGCCGCCCGTCGCCGGTCGGTCAGGGTGCCTGCGGTCTCGGTCATGGACTCAATGTAGACGATGTGGCACGTTGCGTCATACTGGCATGACGTGCCACAGGACGTGCCACAGGACGAGACGCCGAGTCGAGAGCGAGACGCGCAGATGAACCGATACGAAGACCGTCGGGTGCTGGTGACCGGAGCAGGGTCGGGTATCGGCCAGGCCACCGTGCTCCGCATGTTGGAGGAGGGGGGCCGGGTCGTGGCAGCCGATGTCAGCCCCGCGGGGTTGGCGGACACCGAGGCCAAGGCCGGTTCGACCCGGGGCCGGCTGGCGACCGTGGAGATGGACGTCGCCGTCGAGTCCTCCGTGGCCGACGGCGTCCAGGCCGCGGTGCGCACGCTGGGAGGGCTCGACGTCCTGGTCAACGCAGCCGGCATCCTCCGTGCCTCGCACACCCACGAAACCTCACTCGCGAACTTCGAGTCCGTGCTGCGGGTGAACCTGGTCGGCACCTTCCTGGTGATCAGGGAGAGTCTTCCTGCCCTGCTCGAGGGCGATGGGTCGGCCGTGGTGAACTTCAGCTCCACGTCGGCGATGTTCGCCCACCCCTACATGGCCGCGTACTCAGCCAGCAAGGGTGGCATCCAGGCGATGACCCACGCTCTCGCTGCGGAGTACGCCGGCCAGGGCGTCCGGTTCACCAGCGTGCAGCCGGGGTCGATCGCCTCCGGCATGACCACCGGGGACGGCGAGAGCAAACAGAGCGTGGGCCCGGGCATTCCCGACGATGCGGACTACAACCTCTTCGCCAAGCTTCTTCCTGCTCTGGGGCCGGGATTCGCCGGACCGGAGACGGTCGCCGGAGTCGTGGCGATGCTGGCCAGCTCCGACGGTGCGTTCATCACCGGCACCGAGGTGCGCGTCGACGGCGGCACTCACTTCTGAGTGCTGGGAATCCATGACTCTGTTCGGTGGCTGTGCTGTCATGGGCCGCTGGAGGCGTTGGGTTGAGCGCGTACCGTTTTCAAGATGACGTCCTACGTGACAAGCAATCCGACCACCGGCCAGACTGAGCAGCAGTTCGACGAGTTGAGCCACGCGGCTGTCCCCCAGGTCGTGGGCCGATCAGCAGGGGCCTTCCCCAGCTGGCGCTCGACCGCTGTTGCTGAGCGATCGAAGATGTTGTTCCGGATCGCCGATGCCTATGAGGCTCGCAGGGACGAGCTCGCCAAGCTGATCTCGACCGAGATGGGCAAGCCGGTCAAGCAGGCCGCCGGTGAGGTCGGACTCGCCGCAGCCATCTATCGCTGGTACGGCGAGCATGGCCCGGCGTTGCTGGCGCGGGAGGTCCTCGATCCTCAGGGTGCGGAGGAGTCGCTGGTGGAGACCGAACCGGTCGGATCGCTCATCGGCGTGATGCCGTGGAACTTTCCCTACTACCAGGTGGCGCGATTCGTGGGGCCGAACCTCATGGTGGGCAACACCATCATCTTGAAGCATGCGCCGATCTGCGCGGCGTCCGCGGAGGTGATGGCCGAGATCGCCCACGCCGCCGGTGTCCCCGAGGACGCCTACATCAACGTGTTCGCAACCAACGACCAAATCGCAGAGATGATCGCCGACCCGCGGGTGCGCGGCATCTCGTTGACTGGCAGTGAGCGGGCCGGGGCCGCGGTGGCCGAGGTGGCCGGCAGGAACTTGAAGAAGGCCGTGCTCGAACTGGGTGGCTCCGACGCG
>JAKDNC010000246.1 GCA_030452025.1 Nocardioides sp.
ACGGATTCCTCCGGGCGCAAGCCGCGTCGGGCTCGGCTCCGTCTGAGCCGGATCGACCCATGGTCGGTGATGAAGACGTCATTCCTGCTCTCGGTGGCCTTCGGCATCGTCACCGTCGTCGCGGTCACGATCGTGTGGAGCGTCCTGGGTTTCGCAGGCGTGTGGGATTCGGTCAACCAGATGGTCCAGGACGTCATCGGCGGCGAGGACACCACCAACTTCGCGGTCGAGGACTACGTGGGGATGTCACGAGTGCTCGGCTTCACCGCGCTGGTCGCGGTCGTCGACGTGGTGCTGCTGACGGCGATGGCGACCCTCGGTGCGTTCCTCTACAACATGGCTGCAGCGCTCCTCGGAGGCGTCGAGCTGACGCTCGCCGAGGACGAGCGCTGAGCTCGTTTTGTCGAGGCGCAGCCGGGTGGGGTAATCTCCCCGTCGGTTGTTGTCCAACCACGGGCCTATAGCTCAGACGGTTAGAGCGCTTCCCTGATAAGGAAGAGGTCACTGGTTCAAGTCCAGTTAGGCCCACCGAAAGAACCCACGAGTCGAACGAGGGAAGTCCCCATGAAGAAGATCCTGCTCCTCGCCCTCGCCGCTGTCGGCGCCGTCTTCGCGAAGAAGAAGATGGACGAGTCCAAGAAGGAACAGGCCCTGTGGGCCTCCGCCACGGACGACGTCTCCAAGCGCTGAACCACCAAGCGCCGGCCGTGCAGCAGCCGGCTGCAAGGGGCCTTGGCGCAATTGGTAGCGCACCTGCTTTGCAAGCAGGGGGTTAGGGGTTCGAGTCCCCTAGGCTCCACTCATTGAAACCGAAGGTCCGCCTGCGGTTTCTTCATTTTCGGGGCTGCCCCCTGCTGGCAGTGCTGCCGCTGTCGGACTGGTGGTGGAAGGCACCTTCTTCGTACTTAACCAGCGGACACGGCACCGTTCCCGTCGAATGAAATCGGTCCTTCACTCCCATTGACAGGGAAATCAATCAGCGATAGGTTTCAAATCAGCGATAGTAAACCTATCGTTGATTGATCCCCAAGGAGGGATTGTCATGAACCACTTCGACATCCATGGAAGTGGTTCAGCGCAGATCGCCGACCGGCTTCGTCAGGCCGATCACGCACGACTGGTTCGCGAGGCGAGCACAGTTGAGGGCCCCCGGCGCCGGCTCCTGGCCGGCTGGAAGCTCCGCCGACCGACTCTGACGGTCACCTTCCCCGTCACGCGCGGGCCGCGCCCCGCCTGAACCACCCGCCGTCGGATTCGTTCCACCACAGCCTCGGGAGATGCTCATGACCATGCACGCTGAAGACCCACGACAGCGACGGCGCGACGCCAAGATTGCCGAGATCTTGGAGGTAGCCTGGTCCCTGGCGCTGCGTGACGGCCTGGGCGCGATCTCCCTTCGCGACCTTGCCGCCGCGGTCGGCCTTCGACAGCCGTCTCTCTACGTCTACTTCGACTCCAAGAATGCTCTCTATGACGCGATGTTCGCCGACGGATACCAGCAACTGTTGAGCTACCTCGACGAACGTGACTACGAGGGCGACCCGCGCGATGCGCTCGTCGACTTCGTTCGAGACCTGCTGCTGTTCTCCAGCGCCAGCGCCGTGCGACATCAGATGCTCTTCCAGCGGACACTTCCCGGTTTCGAGCCGTCACCCGAGGGCTACGAGCCCTCACTGGAGTTCTCCAGACGTGCCACCGCACTGTGCGAGCGGGCCGGCATCAAGGACTCGGCCGACATCGACCTCTTCAGTGCACTCATGAACGGGATGGCCCACCAGCAGGTGGCCAACGACCCCGGGGGGAGTCGTTGGGCCGACCAGGCAGAACGCGCCGTGGACATGCTCCTCGCCGTCGCCCACAAGTCCACCAGCAAGACAAGCAGAACCACCACGCCCACCAGGGCCCACCTCTAGATGTCCCGATCTCGGAGAACCGACAGGAAAAGCCCATGCGCCAGCAACTGACAACCGACTCGGTTGACCGCTACATAGAGGCCACCCCCGAATCGTTGTACGCCGTCATCTCGGACGTCACCCGCACCCCAGAGCTCTCACCCGAGATCGTTGAGTGCACCTGGATCGCGCCGGCCACCGGCCCCGAAGTGGGAGCACGCTTCAAGGCCATCAACCACGCCGGGCGCGGTCCGGACTGGCCCAACAAGCCGGTCGTCGTCACCGCCACCTCGGGCCGCGAGTTCGCCTTCGCCCGCACCGAGCCGTTTGCCGGCACCGTTGAGTGGCGCTATCGCTTCGACCCCGAAGGCACCGGCACCAGGGTGCACGAGTCCTACACCGTCACCAAGGACCTGACCATCGTGGGATGGCTGATCATCGGGGGTCTCTACGGCCTCAAGGACCGTCGCTCCGACCTGCGTGAGGGGATGACCAAAACCCTCGACAAGCTCGCGCAGCTCACCGAACCCGCCGCCAGCGACGCCTGACTTGTTCGCGTGGCCGCGGCGCCTTCGTGGCCGCGAGACGGAGTCCCTCAGAGGTTGACATTGATCTCCGCGTCCTTGCGGAGATCCTTGACCAGAGCCTGCGCTGCCTTGCCCTGCTTGTCCGACGTCGCCTGCTGCACGAGCTGGGACTTCACCTTGGCGAAGGGCGGGATCGGCTGCTGCTGACCACCCTGCTTGCCCGCCTTCTTCTGCTGACGCACAGCATCGTCATAGATCTTGCGGAGTTCACCCTCGGTGGGCTTGACGGAGCCGGCCTCGTCCTCGACCAGCTGCTCCACGACGACCCGGGTCTCGACCTGGCTGCGGACGAGGTCTTCCGAGGTGCCCTGCTTCTTCAGGGCCGCGAGAAACTCTTCGGCGGAGGCCATCTTGTTCTGCTTGGCGAGCCCGGTCAGCGTGTTGTCGACATCCTTCTCGGTCGCCGAGATGCCGCGGTCATCAGCCTCCTGCCGGAGGAGCTCGGTGTCCACAAGGCTGTCAACGGCCTGCTTCTTGAGCGCGTCCTCGTCCGGCTTCTGGCCGCTCATCTGCGCCTGCATGGCGGCCTGCTGGAACTGCGGCTCATAGGTCGCGACGAACTCCTCCTTGGTCACCTCTTCGCCGTTGACCTCGGCCACGACGTCCGGGATGCCTTCGAGGTCGGGCCCCTCTGGTTGCTGGCCACCCTCGGACTTCTCTTGCGCGCTCGACTCCTCGGACGCCCCCTGGCTGTCGGAATCGTTGCCCTCACCACCGCACGCGGAGAAGGCAAGCATGGCGGCCAGCACGACGCCGAGGACGGTCTTGCTTCGCTTCGAGTGACTCATACCCCTCGACCGTACGGATCGACCCTGAGACCGGCCTTAAGACGTGGCTTTCCCCAGGCGCACAGAGGCGGGATGCACGCCCGATGATCCCCGGGCTGCGTATTCGCGTAGCGGTGGAGGCGCGCGGCGACGTACCGTGATCCACAAGGACTGTTCCTTCAGATGCCGGGTGCCACCATGGCCGCGACGATCCACGTTGACCTCTTCGGTGGGGTGGAGATCTCAGGCGCGGACCCAGCCCAGCTCCGGGGTGGCTCCCGAGCCGTGGCGTTGCTGGCCTGCCTCGCCTCACGCCCCCGCGTCCCGCAGCCCCGGGCGCATCTCTCGGGGTTGTTGTGGCCCGAATCCACGGGACCACAGGCACGCACGAACCTTCGCCGGGAGCTGCACCACCTGCGCGCCCTGCTGGGGGAAACGTCATGCCTTGAGCTGGACGGCGGTGCCTTGAGCTGGCACCCCGGAGCAGAAGTCGTCGTCGACGTCTCGGACTTCCTCACCGCCTGCCAGGAGACGCTGGCAGCCGTTGACTCGGACAATCGAGAAGACGTCGAGAACAGTGGCGGTCGAGCACTCTCGCTCTACCGTGGGCCCTTCCTGCCAGGCTTCTACGACGACTGGGTGTTGACGGCCCGGGAGGACCTGAGGCGAAGCTGCGTCGACCTGTGCGACCAGGTGGCGGCGTACCTGCTCGCGCACGAGGACGCATCGGCCGCGACGACCTTCGCCCGACGCCGGGTGCTCCTCGAGCCGCTGGAGGAGACCGGCTATCGCCTCCTGATGCAGGCCCAACGCGGCGCCGGAGACAGGGCGGGCGCGATGCGCACCTATCACCAGTGTGCCTCGCTCCTGGAGCGTGAGCTCGGTGTCGCACCCTCGCCCGAGACCCGAGCAGAGGTCGATGTCGCACTCGCGGACACGGACCGGGAACCGGGCGGGAACCGAAGTGGCGTCGCGGCAACCCATGCCCTGCCCTCAGGCCTGGTCGGGCGCGAGAGCGAGTGCGCGCGGCTCATGTCGGCCTGGGAGGGCGCCCGTGAGCGCGTCACCCTCGTCGTCGTCACGGGCGAGGCAGGGGTGGGCAAGACCCGGCTGGTGGCGGAGTTCGCGCGTGCGGTTCGCAGCCAGGGGGCGCTGGTCGCGACCACCCGGTGCTTCGCGGCCACGGGCACAGTCCCGCTCGCGCCCGTGGCGGACTGGTTGCGTCACCCCCAGGTGCGCGCGGCAGCGAAGTGTCTCGAGCGCGTGTGGTTGACCGAGGTGGAGCGGCTCGTTCCCGAAGGTGAGAGCACGACGGAGCCGGGCTCGGGAGCGCGCGCGAAGGTGGACGCCTGGCAGCGACTGCGCTTCTTCGAAGGTCTCGCGCGGGCCCTGCTCGCCGTCGACCGGCCACTCCTGCTCACCCTCGACGACCTGCAATGGTGCGACAAGGCGACCATTTCGTGGCTGTCTTTCCTCCTGACCTGCACCGGCTCGGCACCCCTGCTCATCGTCGCCACGGCGCGTGCGGATGAGCTCGACGGCAGCGAGCTGACCCGCATGCTGGGCACCATGCAGGACGTCGGCGATGCCGAAGTCGTGCGGTTGGAGAACCTTTCCACGCAGGACACCAGCCAACTCGCAGAGCGCGTCCTCGACCATGGCGTCGACGAGGAAGAGCTGGGCATGCTGATGTCGGCAACCGCCGGCAACCCTCTCTATCTCGTGGAGGCCCTGCGTGCGGCATCTTCCTCTCCCGGACGGGTCGAGCCCACCGATCTGCAGGGAGTGCTCACCAGCAGACTGACCAAGCTGACCGGGCCCGCACGCGAGCTGGCGACGCTCGCCTCGGCGGTCGGGCGCGACTTCACCCTGGACCTGTTGCTCGAGGCCTCCGACCTCGACGCGGACACGGTGGTGCGCCTGGTCGACGACCTGTGGCGCCGCAGGATCCTCGAGGAGCGGGGACGCGGCTACGACTTCACCCATGACCTGCTGCGCGACGAGGCATACCGCATGGCCAGCCCCCCACGTCGCTGGCTCCTGCACCGCCGCCTCGCCCAGGCGTTGGAGCTGCTGCACCCCGAGGGCACCGAGTCCGTGGCCGCCCAGCTCGCCCACCAGCATGATCACAGCGGCCGACCCGAACGTGCGCTTCCCTACTACGAGATCGCAGCACGTCGCGCCACCGCGGTCTTCGCACATGCCGAGAGTGTCCGACTGTGGCAACGCTGCCTGCAGCTGCTGGAGGAGCTGCCGGCCAGCCGACAGCGCGACCGCCGCGAGCTCGGCGTGCTCCAGGAGCTCCTGCCGCCGATGAACGCATGGCGCGGCTATGCATCGGCGACCCTGGAGCAGTACGAGCGGAGGACCGCGCTGCTCGGTGAGCGGCTCGGCCTCACCGAGGTGCGATGCGCCGCTGCGATCGCCCTGTTCGCCACCACGTTCGTGCAGGGCCACACCGCCGAGGCCCACGAGTGGGGCAAGCAGGGGCT
>JAKDNC010000247.1 GCA_030452025.1 Nocardioides sp.
GGCAGCGGCGCTGGCGATCATCGTCCCGACGACGCTGTTCGGACCCGGGCTGCTGCAGGACGACTCGTCCCCGGACCCCGTCGCCCCTGATCGGTCCTGGTCGCTCGAGGAACCGGTCTTGCTCACCGCGGGGGCCCCTTCAGGCGGAGACCTCCGGGTTCCGTACATCAACGATCGGCGACTGGTGGTTCCCGGCGGGGAAGCCGTCGAGGTCGCCGCTGACTATTCGACGATCGCACCGGCCGGTGACGAATTCCTCGGGATCCGCGGACAGTCGGGTGGCGAGCCCTACGTCGACGTGCTGGACGGGAAAGGCAATGTCATCGAGAGCAGCCCCACGACCGGGACTCTGGTGAGCTCGGACGACGGATCCGCGGCAGCGTGGGGATCTCCGTCCGGTGAGGTGTTCGTCAGGTCCGGAGGAGTGACCACGTCGCTGGCCACCCTTCCCCGTGCCGTCCGGGTGGTCGCGCTCCAGACAAGCGGACCGTGCGGCTCCGAAGGCGCCTGTCGCGTCTTCTACAACGAGTCGAACCCGCAACTCGCACCCGGTGTCGCCGGTTCGGATGCCACGACGGGGCTGGGCGGATCCCTGCGGTCGGTCACGGCCGTCTCTCCGGACAGAGTTGCTGCGGGACTGACCTCCGATCCCGACTCGGCTCCGGCGGACAACTGCAGCGCGCTGTACGACGTCCAGTCGCGCGCGCAGCTCTTCGACACCTGCGACTACGCATTCGACGAGGCGACGACAGGCTTCTCCCCCGATGGTGCGATCATCGTCGCCACGGAGCCCGACGAGGAAGGCAATCCGACTTCGCTCAGCCTGCTCGATTCGCACACTGGTGACATCGTGGCCGAGATCCGGGTCCCGGCGTCGGCGGCTCGCAACGTCGGCAGCCCGGTCGACACGTACTGGGAGGACGAAGACCACCTCCTGGTGAAGACAGCGGGACCTGCCTCCGACCCGGGCTTCGGCTACACCGTCTTCCGCATCTCCCTGGACGACGGCAGTGTGGAGAAGCTGCTCCACACCGTCGAAGGTGGAGGCGGTACCCAGCCGTTCATTCTCCCCAACTGATTGCTCGCCGCACCTCGTTGGTCGAGTCCCAGCTAGGTGCGAGGCGATGTGTCGAGCAGCAGGGACCGCTTCGCTGGGCCACCGTGGGGTGGGAAAGTCAGGGACGTTCCACACAGGTGCACCAGTGCGGTCCGTCGCGACGCCCTGCCGGCACTGGGGTGGGGGGTCCACGTGGACCCCTCCCCCCAGCGGACGCGACTACCCGATGACGGCGAGCGAGCACCCTCCTCATTCGAGCGGCGAGCCCCCGCGTGCAGGGGACTTTCCCTCCAGACCAAGACCGGCACCAACGGGCCGCGGACGGGTCGCGGACGGGTCGCCGAACAGACGCCGATCACTGACGAGGACGAAATGCTCAGGATCTGCATTGAACAAGGAAGCCGTGTTCGAAGTCGCCGCAGGACTCCAGGGTTCGAGGTGTGGACTGCCGCGAGCACAGGTGCCGCCAGTGGCGCAAGCACTGGCTCAGCCACGCGAAGCGTGGACCAGTCAGACGAGGACGGACGTGACCGGTTGTGAGGAGTCCGCGGGGAGATCGAGCGGCGACGGTCTACGCCCCCGGGCCACCATCTCGGCGCCAAGGGCGGCAACCATGGCGCCGTTGTCGGTGCAGAGCCCCGGGCGGGGCACGCGCACCCGGATCCCCTTGGCCGCGGCACGCTCCTCAGTGAGCACCCGCAGCCGCGAGTTCGCCGCGACACCGCCGCCGATCATGATGTGGTCGATCCCGTGGGTCACGGCCGCGTCTACCGCCTTGCGGGTCAGCACGTCGCAGACCGCTTCCTGGAAGCTCGCCGCGACATCGGCGACGGGAACCGGCTCACCGGAACGCTCTCGCGCCTCCACCCACCGCGCCACCGCGGTCTTCAACCCGGAGAACGAGAAGTCGAACCGGTGACGTTCGATGTCACGCCTCGAGGTGAGACCGCGGGGGAAGTCGACATACACCTTCGAACCGGACTCTGCGGCGCGGTCGATGTGCGGACCACCGGGGAAGGGCAGACCGAGCAGTCGGGCGACCTTGTCGAAGGCCTCCCCTGCTGCATCGTCGATCGTCGCCCCCAGCGGATCGACACCCGTGGTGATGTCCTCGACCCTCAACAGCGACGAATGGCCTCCGCTGACCAGCATCGCCAGGCACGGCTCGGGCAGCGCACCGTGCTCGAGCTGGTCAACGGCCACGTGGGAGGCCAGGTGGTTGACCCCGTAGATCGGCTTGTCCAACCCGACCGCCAGTGCCTTCGCCGCAGCCACTCCCACGAGTAGTGCGCCCGCGAGCCCGGGCCCACTGGTCACCGAGATCGCGTCCACGTCGCGCGGCTTGACCCCCGCGGTCTCGCAGGCCCGCTCGATCGTCGGCACCATCGCCTCGAGGTGCGCCCGCGAGGCGACTTCTGGCACGACGCCTCCGAAGCGTGCGTGCTCCTCCACACTGCTGGCAATCGCGTCGGCGAGCAGTGTGTGGCCCCGCACGATGCCGACACCGGTCTCGTCGCAGGAGGTCTCGATCCCGAGGACCAGGGGTTCATTCATCAAGAGCTCCAGTTGCAGGAGGGTCCGAGCGAGCGCGCCATCACCAGCGCGTCGGACCCGTCACGGTAGTAGCGCGCGCGCACATCGATCTGACGGAAGTCCGCACCCGCATAGAAGCCCAGCGCCTCGTGGTTGACCGACGACACCTCGAGCAACATCCGGTCCGCGCCGTCTCGCCTGGCCTGATCGAGAGCGGAGTCGAGCAGCTGTCCGGCGACCCCTCGGCGCTGGCTGTCAGCCCGGACGCCGATCCGCTCGAGATCGACGACGTCACCGGCAAGCATCGTGATCGCATACCCGAGCACCTCGTCGTCCTCGTCTGCGAAGACGAACAACACCCGCCCGGGCGTCTGCAGCTCGTCGAGAAGCGACTCACTCGCCCAGGCCTCGGCACCGAACAGCTCGTCCTCGAGGTCACCGATGGCCGGGATGTCCACCGGGACCGCCTCCCGGATCACGACACGGCCTTGGGCGGCGATGCGACCGCGTCGGGACGGCGCAGGTACAACGGCTCCGGGTCGAGCAGCTCCGCGCGTTCCTCGGCGACCACCCGGGCCAGCCAGCCGGCCGACGGTCGCACCGGGCCGACGGCGTGGGGGAACGAATCCGGATAGAGCCTCGCCCCCTCTCCCACCACGGGCAGATCGGAGGCGACATCGACCGGCCTGTTCACCGCCGGCTCATCGATCCGGAGGGCGAACTCGTCGTACGTCGCCCAGTAGACCTCCTTGCGCCGCGCGTCCGTGGCCACCATGAACGGTCCGTCCACGGCACCCACGTCGAGCGCCTGCACCGCGAGGATGTCGAGCGAGCACACGCCGTAGACCGGCACGTCAAGGACGAAGCCGAGCGTGCGCGCGGTGACCAGCCCGACCCGCAGCCCGGTGAAGGGACCGGGCCCGACGCCGACCGCGATCGCGGAGACGTCTTGTCGCACCGCCCCCGCGTCCTCGAGCACCCCTGCGATCAGGGGCGCGAGCTGCTCACCATGCTTCATCGCCATCTCGGTCACCCGCTCGGCCAGCACCTCCGTGCCCTCGGCGAGGGCGACGGTGACGAGAGGCGAGGCGGTGTCGAACGAAAGCAGCACGTTGAAAGATTAGGGCATGTCCCTGGGAGCGCGGCGGTCCAGGAGGCTCCAGACCATCGCCATCAGCACCAGGGCCCACGCTGTCAACGCCACCCACAACCATGCCGAACCGATGGCCTCCACGAGTGGCAGGTGATCTGCCCGGCCGAGCGAGATGCTGGCCACCGAATACATGCCCAGCGGGAAGACCATGCTCCACAGCGTGGGTTCGTAGCGCAGCGGCACGCGATGGTGGGCGTGGCGCCACAGGCCGGTGGCGAAGAGCACCGGGATCAGCCAGGTGGCGAAGCACCAGAACACGACCGAGAGGCCGGCTGCCAGTCCGCGGATCGAGTCCACCATGGGCGTGGAGACCATCTCGACGATGTTCGCGCCGGCCACCACGGTGATCGCGACCGCGCCCATCGACACCCAGTACGGCGGATCGAAGTCCTCGGGAGTTATCGGGTAGAGCAACAGCCGCATCGAGACGAAGAGCGCGGATCCCGCGTAGAGGATGATCCCCACCGACCACGCGAGCACAGCCAGCACCGGCAGCACGATCGCCTCCTGATGCACGACGGCAAGGGTGGCGCAGGCGATCGCCACCGACTGGCTGGCCACCACCGCGATGAACCAGGTGCCGTTCGCGGTCCTCAGCACGGGCCTCTCCACCCGGCCGAGCACGGCGCTCCACGGCACGACGTACCCGAGGACCAGCCAGACCAGCCCGCCGACCACCAGGGCGACGGTCGTGGCGGTGTACCACCCCTCCAGACCGGCACGGGACCCGAGCACGTTCGTCCCCGCCACGAAGGTGAAGAAGCCAAAGGCACGCTTGGGGTCACGGAAGTCCTCGGCCATCTCCTCGCGGTAGGAGATGAAGCGCCAGACGTTGAGGACCAGCAGCACGATGAACGCCAGGACTCCCACCGCGAAGAGCACGCGGGACAGCAGCATGTGCCCTTCGTAGGAGAGGCCGATCGAGACGATCCCGCAAGCCATGACGAGCGCGAAATATCCCGGCGTGAGACGGGCTACCGAAGAGGCGGCCATGTCACCCCCAGCCAACGCGACCCGACGGGGTGTACGACGACCTCCCGCGCATCATGGTCCTCCAGCGACCCGGCATCACCGGTGACGTCAACCCCCGAAGCCCGAATGATCCTGATCTCCAGCCGGTCCTCGGAGAGATCCTCAGCCATTCCCTCACCCCACTCGACGACCGTGACCGCATCCTCGAGCGAGGTGTCGAGGTCGAGGTCGTCGAGCTCGATCATCGACCCGAGCCGGTAGGCATCCACATGCACCAGCGACGGACCGTGCGCCAATGGCGGGTGCACCCGGGCAATCACGAAGGTCGGTGACGTGATGTCGCCGCGCACTTCCAATCCGGCGCCGAGACCACGGGTGAAGGTGGTCTTGCCGGCACCGAGCTCACCGGTGAGAATCAGCAGGTCCCCGCGGCCCAGCAGGGTCGCGAGACGTTCGCCGAAGGCCGTGGTCTCCTCCGCGGTCCTCAGGGTGAACCGGCGTGGGAAGACCTTCGACAGCGGCAGGTTCACCCCGTCCCGGGGCGATGGTGCGAAGCCCTGGTGCTGCCAGAACGCGATCGATGTCGGCAACTCGATCCGCGCGATCACCCGCAGGCCGTCGTGTCCGCAGGCGACAGCGTGCTCTTCGGCGGCGTGGACCAGGGCACCCGCGACGCCGCAATGCTGCGCGTCCGGGACGACCCCGACCCGACGCAGGCCGAGCGCGCTGCCGCAGGGGGCGAAGAGCAGCGCACCCACCGGCCGACCATCGAGGATGGCGAGGAGCCCGCCGTCCCGCGCCAGCTCGCCGCTGATGGACTCGAGCGTCTCCGAGAGCGCCTCTGCAGGCGGGTCCAGAGGCGGCCGGGCACCGAAGGACGCGGCGATGACCTGCAATACGTCGACGGCTGCGCCGGCATCGCCAACGTGTACGTCGACCTCGTTCATGGGCTCACTCCGGACCGGTCGGGACGTGGGCCGCCGCGGCGGCCCGCAGCTTGTCCACCCCGGCGTTGACCCGT
>JAKDNC010000248.1 GCA_030452025.1 Nocardioides sp.
GAGTTGGTCCAGGGGTGGTCCTTCTTGACTCGCTGGCCACTGTTCGGGGCGTGCAGCATCACGACGTTCCCGTTCTTGCGATAGAGGAAGATCGCCACGTGGTAGACACCGCCTCGACCGTGGAAGAACATCAGGTCGCCGCGGTGCAGGTTCCTGCGCTTGATCTTGCGGGCGTGCCGGGCCTGCGCGCTCGAGGTGCGCGGCATGCCGGGAAAGCCCGCCCTGCCGAAGCTGAAGTCGATCAGTCCCGAGCAGTCGAACGAGCCGGGCCCATTGCCCCCGTAGGAGTACGGATCTCCGATCTGGTTCTTCGCGACCCGGACCGCCTTGCGGATCTTGCGCGTGTTCCGGCGCTTGAGCGCGCGACGCTTCTTGGGCGTCATTCTCTTGGCGGCCGGGGCCGCCGAGGGCGCGGCAGCCGAGGCGGCTGAGGTGGCCGCCTGGGCGGGGGTGCCGACGGCCAGGCCGGTCAGGACGAGGCCGAGCATGAGCACGGCGGAAGTGAGCATGCGAGAGACCCCAGGCATGGTGGATTCCTTTCCCACGCCTGTGGAGTTAGCTGTCGGGTTAGGGCCGGAAGGTGCCCTGCCACGTCGGGTACGTCGTACCCGGGTGTGGTTTCACCCCAGCGACGGCGACCTCTCGGTCGTGTCGCGGCGGAACGTGTGGGTCCCCCACTCCTGCCCATGTCTGGTGGCCCACTCCGGACGGGCAGGACTCGGCGTTGCCCGGAGCGGGTGTTGACCGGTCGACAATAGGCGCCACTCCCCCCAGAAATCCAGCCCCCAGAAATTCGGCCCTCAGAAGTCCAGCTCGCGAGAAGTGGCCCGGACCGTGGCTCAACCGAGCTTGGCGCCACCGTCGACATAGAGCGTCTGGCCGGTGACGTAGGACGCCTCGTCGCTGGCCAGGAAGGCCACCGCGGCGGCAATGTCCTCGGGGAAGCCGACCCGGCGGACCGGGTTGGCCTCCGCGTTGAGCTTGCGGAACTCCTCGACGTCCATCTTCAGTCGGGCCGCTGTGGCGTCGGTCATCTCGGTGGCGATGAAGCCGGGGGCAACCGCGTTTGCGTTGATCCCGAACGGGCCGAGCTCGATGCCGAGGGTGCGCGTGAAGCCCTGGATGCCCATCTTCGCGGCCGAGTAGTTGGCCTGGCCACGGTTGCCGAGCGCTGAGACGCTCGAGAGGTTCACGATCTTGCCGTACTTCTGCTCCACGAAGTGCTTCTGGGCAGCCTTGGTCATCAGGAATGCGCCCTTGAGGTGCACGCCCATGACCATGTCCCAGTCCTCCTCGGTGAGCTTGAAGAGCAGGTTGTCGCGGGTGACGCCGGCGTTGTTGACCAGGATGTGGATCCCGCCGAGCTCGTTGACCACGCGCTCGATCGCGGCGTCGACGTCGGCCGCGTCAGTGACGTCGGCGCTGATCCCGATCGCCTTGGACGCTCCCAGCGAGGCTGCCGCCTTGGCCGCGGCCGAATCGTCGAGATCGATGATCGCGACCGCCGCACCCTCGTCGGCGAACCGCTGCGCGGTGCCGAATCCGATGCCGCGGGCGGCACCCGTCACGACTGCCACGCGTCCGTCAAAGCGACCCATGTTGTTCTCTCCTTGGTTCGAGGTGTCTGATGCTGCCCAACCCTAGCGATCCATGGTCACTGGTCAGCGAGCGCGGCACGGAGCCGGGCGGCGTACTCCTCCGGCTCCGCGGCGGCGTACTTGTGCCGGGGCCAGAAGAACCCCCGGAGCCCGTCGCCCCTGGTGCGGGGGACGACGTGGAGGTGCAGGTGGGGCACGGACTGCGAGACCACGTTGTTGACCGCGACGAACGACCCCTGTGCGCCCAGCCCGTCGACGACCGCGCTCGCCAGCCGCTGAGCCAGGGCCAGGAACGGGTCACGCAACGGCGCAGGCAGGTCCGGCAGGGTGGCGACGTGTTCCCTGGGAACCAGCAGCACATGCCCCTTGATCACCGGTCGACGGTCGAGGAAGGCCACGAAGTCGTCGGTCTCCAGGACCACATCGGCCTGGGTCTCCCCCGACACGATCTCGCAGAACGCGCAGCCCATCAGTGACACTGCCCCACACACCGCGGCGAGACGAGGCGCCCGCGCACCGAGGCGTCGAAGTGCTGAGTGTCTCCGTTGCCGTAGGTCCAGCGCAGACCGTGCCGGGCCATGATCTGCACGGCGGGGTGGGACGACGAGCGCCAGGCGACCCTCGGGTGGGAGTGGAACTGCCACCAGCGGTTCGGCACGATGCCGGTGCGGGAACGGTAGGGGTTCTCCCAGGTGTTGATGTCGACGGCGCCGCCGTAGGCGTGCGGGGAATGGACGCCCGGCTTGTTGACGACGTTGCGGCAGTTGAACGCGGAACTGTTCCCCGCGGCCATCGAGCGGTAGTCGTTCCCGCCGTTGAGGGCCCTCGAGTAGCCGAAGCGGTCCGCCCGGTGCATCGACCGAATCGGGAATTTGCTGCGATACATCTCCGACAGGGCGCCCACGACGTTGTTCGCCACCGCGGTCGCCACCACCATCTCGCCCTTGCGCCGGTAGCCGTCGTAGCCCCAGTAGTTGATCCGGACCAGGCGCAGGCCCGCTCGGCCGACGGGGCAGCCGGAATGCCAGCTCCGGCCGATCATGTTGTTCCAGACCCGGTTGGGGACCCGCGACACCGACGCCGCCGCACCCGGCCTGGTGGCCCGAGGCTGGGCCGGGACCTTCACCCGCGGCCGAGGGGCCGCCCTCGGCAGGTGCACGGGCCTCCCCGGCGGGAGGTTGTTGATCCGGTGGTTCGGACTCTCGGCGCGCAGCGCCCAAGCCGACCGGACACCGACTGCCCGCCACCGGCTGTCGGTGCGGGGACGCACCGCCACGGTGGTCTTCCCAGCTGCCCCGGTGCCCCGGGTGCGGCGCAGCTTCCACTTCTTGCCGACCCTCTGGAAGAGCCGGACTTGGCCGGCGATCGGCGTGCCGTCGAATGCCCGCCACGACACGTGGATCCGGACCCTCCGCCCGTCGACGACCCGCTGCGGACCGCTGAGGCGAATCCGGGTTCCGCGCATGATGATCGCGACCCGCACAGGGGCCGACATCGACGCGACGTGGCCCCCCTCGCCGGCGTACTTCGCCCGGAAGACGTTGTTGGCGGGCTCGCGCGATTGCGAGGCCACCGCCACCGTCCTGCCACGGGCATCGGTCCACACCCGGCGCAGCGCGGTCCACACACCGTCGACACGTCGTTCGACGACCACAGCACCGGCCAGGGGACCGTTCGGCGTGGAGAGCAGCACCGGCAGCTGCACCCGCGCCCCGGACTTCTTCTTCAGTGGGCCGTCCAGGACAAGCGTGGTCGGGACGAGGGCATCAGTCGGCGCCGCATCGGCGGACGCCGGGGACACGAGACCCGGTGCGGCCAGGAGGCCGAGCGCGGCGAACGACGTGAGGATCCGGGCAACGAGGGACATCTCTCTCCTTGGGTCGCGCCCAGTGTGGAGCATGCCGACGCCTGCGACACCGAAACACGGGTACCCATTCGTCCGGATCGTCCAACGCTGTTACGGTGCTTGCCATCTACAGCCTTTGGCTGGACCGGGCGCTCCGCTAGCTGACGCATCGCCGAGCCGGACCGGTTTTCCACTTTGATCGACCCATGCCCGCGCGCCGGACGCCACGGCGCCGATCCCGGTTGCGCGCTCGTGTGCGGCCCGTGCGGGCGCGCATCTGCACCGACGACAAGGAGGAACTACGTGGACGGATTCGATTCTGCCCAGTTCAGCATCCCCCTCATCATTTTCCTGCTGGTGTTCTTCTACGGAGGAACCTTCTGGATCTCGACGAGGATCGGCAAGAAGCAGGAGAACGCCGACGGCTACATGACCGCCGGGAACAACATTGGATACGGGATCTCGGCCGGCAGCATGACCGCCACCTGGATCTGGGCCTCGTCGATGTACGCCGCGGCGACGTCCGGCTACACCTACGGGATCTCCGGCCCAATCCACTACGGGTTCTGGGGCGCGTTGATGATCCTGTTCATCTATCCGTTCGGGAAACGGATCCGTGCGGTCGCGCCACGCGCCCACACGCTCGCCGAGGTCATGTACGCCCGCCACGGTCGCTCGAGCCAGTTGATGCTCGCCGGGTCGAACCTGGTCGGCAGCCTGATCAGCCTGATGTCGAACTTCATCGCCGGCGGCGTGTTGATCTCACTGCTCTCGCCCTTCAACTTCACCCAGGGTGTCGTGACGATCGCGTGCGGTGTGCTGCTCTACACCCTGTGGTCAGGCTTCCGCGCCTCCGTGCTGACCGACTTCGTGCAGGTTCTGGCGATGCTCGGCGCGGTCGCGGTCATCGTCCCGTTCATCTTCTTCGCCGCCGGTTTCCCGGCCGCATTCGAGACCGGTGCTGCGAACCTGACGGCTCAACAGGGGAACTTCTTCTCCAGTGACGCCTTCCTCAACCAGGGTGCGCCCTACATCGCGGCCGTGCTCGCCTACGCGATCGGCAACCAGACCATCGCCCAGCGACTCTTCGCGGTGCGCGAGGACCTGATCAAGCCGACCTTCATCACCGCCACCATCGGCTACGGCTCGATGGTGATCGGGGTCGGGATGATCGGCGTGCTCGCTCTTTACCTCGGGGTGGAGCCCACCGGTGGCGACACCAACAACTTGATCCCGCAGATGGCTGCGGAGTATCTTCCGGCGATCTTGTTGATTGTCTTCTTCGTGATGATCATCGGCGCCCTGTCCTCGACCGCGGACTCCGACCTCGCAGCCATGTCCTCGATCGTCATGGCCGATGTCTATGGTCAGAACGTGGCCGGCAAGGGGGAGGCAGACCCCAAGGTCATGCTGCTGATCGGACGTCTCACGATGGTGGTGGCCACGGCCTTGGCGGTCACCTTCGCCAGCTTCCAGCTCAACATCCTCGACCTGCTGGTGTTCGTGGGTGCCCTGTGGGGTGCGCTGGTCTTCCCGGTGATCGCGAGCTTCTACTGGAAGAAGGTCACGAACAAGGCGTTCACCACCTCGGTCGTGGTCGCACTGGCGGTCTTCCTGCCGGTGCGCTTCGAGTGGATCCCGCTGACCGGAGCCGTCGGGCTTTTCGTCGACGCACTCTCCGTGGTGGGCATCGGCGTGGTCCTCGGGCTGATGTGCTTCGGGTTCTTCGGTCTGCGCCCGGCCATGGTCACCGGCGCGGTCGCGGCGGTCGCTTCGGCCCCGTTCGTGATCGGTTTCCTGCACGACTACGCCACGCTGAGCGGTTCGCTGGTGGCCTACGCGGTCAGCACCATCGTCTGCTGGGCAATGTCGACGTCCTCTGACATGGAGTTCGACTTCGCCGACATCGACAAGGTGGTCGGTGACTTCGACGACGGGAGCGCCGTGGCCGCTGCAGACAGCGATCTCGACGACATCGACGACAACCTCGACCCGACCCACTGATCAGGAGGAACAATGGAGAACGTACTACTGACTGCCTACATGCTGGTCTTCCCGCTGGTGGCCGGAATCGTGCTGCTCGTGATCGCCGTCGCCTTCGGCAAGGAGTGGGCCCAGGCCCGCCGTGAGGGTCGCGACATCATCTGAGCCCTGCACGCCCGTTGCGAACTGCTGGGGCCCCCCACCCGGGGTTCGGGGCCCCCGCACTTTGGGCGCGACGAAAGTTTCGGGCCAACTCATGAGTGGGAGGCCAGT
>JAKDNC010000249.1 GCA_030452025.1 Nocardioides sp.
GACTTCTACCTGGTGCACACCGCGATCGTGGTGCCGACCATCGAGCCGAAGGAGTGGTCGATGCGGATCCACGGCATGGTCGAGAACGAGATCAACCTGACCTACCAGGAGCTGATCGACCGGCCCCTCAAGGGTCGCTGGATCACTCTCAACTGCGTCTCCAACCCGGTGGGCGGCGATCTCATCGGCAACGCTTGGTGGAACGGCATCAGCCTGGCGGCCCTGCTCGAGGAGGCCGGGGTCTCCGACGGGGCCGACGCGGTCCTGCAGACCTCCCACGACGGCTGGACCTGCGGTACGCCGCTCAGCGCGCTGCTCGACCGCGAGCGGGGATCGATGCTGGCGATCGCCATGAACGGTGAACCGCTTCCGATCGACCACGGGTTTCCGGTCCGGACGATCGTCCCCGGCCTCTACGGCTACGTCTCCGCCTGCAAGTGGGTGGTCGACATCGAGGTCACCAGGTTCTCCGACATCGAGGCGTTCTGGACCGAGAAGGGGTGGGCCGAGAAGGGGCCGGTCAAGGTCGCCTCCCGCATCGAGGTGCCCAGCAGCGGCGCCGACCTGGACGGCGAGAAGGTCGTGGTGGGTGGCTATGCCTGGGCACAGGACATCGGCATCGCCGCGGTCCAGATCGCCGTGGACGGCGGCGCATGGTTCGAGGTGACGATCGCCGAGGTGCCGAACGAGGACACCTGGGTGCAGTGGAAGGGAGAGATCATGGTGCCGGAAGGAGACCACGAGGTGCGGGTGCGCGCGATCACCAAGGACGGCACCGTTCAGACCGGGGTGGAGGCCGACGTACTCCCCGACGGGGCGACCGGATGGCACTCCGTCGACTTCTCGACGGCCCTGTCATGAAGGGGACGCAGTCATGAGGTCGTCACTGTCCTTCCCGGCGTCCGGTGCGGCGCTGGTGACCGGAGGCAGCGGCGGAATCGGAGCCTCCGTCGTACGCCTCCTCGCCGAGCGCGGGAGCCGGGTGGCGATCACCTGGCGGGGCAACGAGCGGGCCGCCGCCGCAGTGGCCGAGTTCGCCGCGGAGTGGGGCGTGCACGCCTCGCTCCACCGGCTCGACGTCTCCTCGCCCGAGGAGTGCGCCCGGGTCGTGGCCGACGCGGCGGAGGAACATGGCGGCCTGCACACCGTCGTCCACGCTGCCGGGCCACACGTCGCGATGACGCATCTCTCGCGGATCGCACCGGCCGACATGGCTGCCCAGCTGCAGGCTGACGCTGCCGGCTTCTTCAACCTCATTCACCCGGCGCTGCCATTCCTACGAGAGCGCCAGGGGTCGATCGTGGCCGTGACCACCGCCGCCACCACCCGCTACCCCGTCCGAGACGGGCTCTCCGCAGGACCCAAGGGTGCCGTCGAGGCACTCGTCCGCGGGCTCGCTGCGGAGGAGGGTCGGTTCGGGATCCGGGTCAACGCGGTTGGCCCGGGCATGCTCTCCGACGGCATGGCCGAGCGGCTAGTCGCCTCGGGCGACCTGGGCGAGGACGCCCTCGAGGTGACACGCGGCAACATCGCGCTGCGCCGCTTCGGCACCTCCCACGACATCGCCGAGGCAGTCTGCTTCCTGGCTTCGGATGCGGCCGGGTTCGTCTCCTGGCAGAAACTGGACGTCGACGGCGGCTACGGCGTCTGAGTCCCCCCCGGAGCGGTATAGTCCCTGACTAATTTGTCGTCCGGAGGCCCCCAGAGCGACAAATTCGTCAGGGACTATCCCCACGGAGCGGAATCGTCAGCATGCTCTCTTCACCTCTAGGATTGGGTGGGTGAGCCTCAAGTTCTACGACACCGCGACCCGCGGAGTGCGCGACTTCGTCCCCCTCGAACAGGGAAAGGTCGGCATCTACCTGTGCGGCCTGACGGTGCAGTCGGAGCCGCACATCGGTCACATGCGCTCGGGCGTCAACTTCGACGTCCTGCAGCGATGGATGCGCGCTTCGGGCTTTGAGGTCACCTTCATCCGCAACGTCACCGACATCGACGACAAGATTCTCGCCAAGTCCGAGCAGCAGCGTCGCCCCTGGTACAACCTCGCCTACGAAATGGCCCACGAGCTCGACCGGGCCTACGCAGCGCTCAACGTCGCCCGGCCGACGTACGAACCGGGGGCCACCGGCCACATCCCCGAGATGATCGAGATGATCGAGCAACTCATCGAGCGAGGTCATGCCTACGCCGCGGCCGACGGGTCGGGGGACGTCTACTTCGACGTGATGTCGTGGCCGTCGTACGGCGAGCTGTCCGGTCAGCGGCTCGACGACATGGAGGCCGCAACCGACGCGGACCCGCGTGGCAAACGGGACCCGCGCGACTTCGCCCTCTGGAAGGGCTGGAAGAAGGAGTCCGAACCCGAGAGCGCCGCCTGGCCGTCCCCGTGGGGCCCGGGCCGGCCCGGGTGGCACATCGAGTGCTCAGCGATGGCCGGGAAGTACCTCGGTCCGACCTTCGACATCCACGGCGGAGGGATCGACCTCCGCTTTCCCCACCACGAGAACGAGCAGGCCCAGTCCCGCGCGGCCGGGCACCGGTTCGCGTCGTACTGGCTGCACAACGGCTGGATCACCACCTCCGGGGAGAAGATGAGCAAGTCGCTCGGAAACTCGCTGCTCGTGCCGAACGTGCTCGAGCGGGTCCGCGCGATCGAGCTGCGGTTCTACATGGTCTCGGCCCACTACCGTTCCAGCGTGGAATTCTCCTTCGACGCTCTGGACGAGGCTGCTGCCGGGTTCCGTCGGATCGAGAATTTCCTCGAGCGCGCCGCCGGTGTCATCCCGGCGCAGTTGCGCGACGGCGACGCGCTGCCCCAGGCGTTCGTCGACGCGATGAACGACGATCTGGGTACGCCGGCCGCGATCGCGGTCCTGCACGACACCGTCCGCGCGGGCAACAAGCTCCTGGCCCACGGTGACAGCACGGAGCTGCGCGACGCGGAAGCCGCGGTCCGCGCGATGCTCGACGTGCTCGGGCTCGACCCGCAGGACCCGGCGTTCGCGGCGACCGCCAACGGTGATGACGAACGGCTGACCAAGGCGGTCGACCAGCTCGTCGCGGGCCTGCTCGAGCAGCGCGACCAGGCGCGCGGCAACAAGGACTACGCTGCGGCTGACGCCATCCGCGACCGCATCAAGGCTGCCGGGATCGAGATCGAGGACACTCCCTCCGGTCCGCGGTGGTCACTCGACACAGGGAGCATCTAGACATGTCCGGCAATTCCCAGCGCAAGGGCGCCATCAAGCGCGCCGGCAAGGGCAACCCCACCGCCGGCTCAGGCGGGCGGGTCCGTCGTGGACTCGAGGGCAAGGGCCCCACCCCGAAGGCGAAGGACCGCCCCAACCACAAGATCTACAAGCAGAAGCAGCGGGCCGAGAAGGCGACCTCGGCGCGGCCGAAGCGCCGGGTGGCCAAGGGAGGCGACTCCGAGTGGGTCGCCGGCCGCAACTCCGTCGTCGAGGCGCTGCGCGCGGAGATGCCGGTGACCTCGCTCTACGTGGTCGAGGGCACCGAACGCGACGGACGCCTGCGTGAGGTCTTCGCGTTGGCTGCCGACCGTGGCCTTTCGCTGCTCGAGATCTCCCGTGGGGAGATGGACCGGCTGACCGGAGGAGCCGTGCACCAGGGGCTCGCCGCCCGGATCCCGGCCTACGAGTACGCCCACCCCGACGATCTCCTCGACTCCGCCTCGAAGAGTGGCGAGCAGCCGCTGATCGTCGCCCTCGACTCGGTGACCGACCCGCGCAACCTCGGCGCCGTCGTGCGTTCGGCCGCGGGCTTCGGCGTTCACGGCGTGCTGATCCCGGAGCGTCGTGCGGCCCAGATGACGGCGTCGGCGTGGAAGACCTCGGCCGGTGCCGCGGCCCGGGTGCCGGTCGCGCAGGCAGTCAACCTGGTCCGCCAGCTCAAGGCCTACCAGGACGCGGGTTGCATGGTGATCGGCCTCGCCGCCGACGGAGACGTCTCCCTTCCCGACCTCGAGCTCGCCACCGGCCCGCTGGTGGTCGTGGTCGGCTCGGAGGGCAAGGGACTGGGCCGCCTGGTCGCCGAGACCTGCGACATGCTGGTCTCCATCCCGATGGCCAACGAGCTTGAGTCGCTCAACGCCGGGGTTGCCGCGTCCGTGGCGCTCTACTCGATCAACCAGGCCCGCGCCTGAGTCGGAGGGGTAGCGCCGTCATGTCCCTGGACGTCGCGCGGGAGGTCCTGCGCCCTGGTCGTGGGGGCAGCCACATCGCAGGACGTCTTGCGACGGGTGCTCCGGACGTCGCACACCGATCCGGTTAGGTTGAGGTCATGTCGAAGAAGCGGGTGCTCCGGATCCTCGGCTGCGTGGTTGCGTGGCTGATCATCGCCGTCCCGACCGCGGTCGGGCTCTTCCTGAACTCCCACACCTCCGTGAACGTGGCCAGTCACGACACGGTCATCAGCCCCACCCTGGACGGCTACGCCACGGTGCGCACCGGCCCGTTCCTGCCCGACGTCCGGCGGAGCACGGACTCGCGGATCGGCGTCAACATCGTCCTCGGGAAGACCGAGGCCGCCTCGACGGAGGAGCTGGTCCAGCGCTACGCGTTCATCGCGAGCCAGCCCGACGCCCAGATTGAGCGCGTCGAGGACGCCGTACGACACATGGCCGTCAATGCTGGTGTGCGGGGAGCGCTGATCGGGGCCATTCCGGTCCTGATCTGGGTCGGGATCGGCCGGGAGCGGCGACGCAGCCTGGCCCGGTTCCACGATCCGAAGCGTTCGCTCACCACGGTCGGTGTCGGCGCCACGGTGATCGGCCTCCTGGTCCTCGTCGTGGTTGCACCTTGGGCCGACGACGAGGAGCTGCTGGTCAGCGACGACAACTGGCAGTCGCTCGAGTCGTACATCCCCGAGATCTCGATCCCGGACGAGGCCAAGGGGATCCAGGTCGAGGGAACCCTGGCGGCCAGCGGCACGAAGCGGCTCGTGTTCAGTGCGATCGACACCTACGACAAGAGCCGCACCTTCTATGCGGCGGCCGCCGAGCAGGCCAAGGACCTCGAGCTTCGTCAGCCCGGCGAGGACGAATCCATGGCGGTGATGGTCTCCGACCGTCACGACAACATCGGGATGGACCCGGTGGCGCGCGCAGTCGCCGACCAGGTCGGCGCCACGGCCGTCCTGAACGGCGGCGACGACACGTCGACCGGTGCCGCGTGGGAGGCATTCTCGCTGGACTCCCTCGACGACGCGTTCTCCGACTACGACCAGCGTTTCACCGTCCAGGGCAACCACGACAACGGCGGGTTCGTGCAGCGCCACCTCGCCGATCTCGGATGGACCACGGCCACCACCGAGGTGGTCGAGGGCCCGGACGACGGCAGGTTCCTGTCCTGGAATGATCCCCGCTCCAGCGGTCTCGGGAACTGGCGTGACGAGCACGGGCTCACCATCGAGCAGACGGCCGACCGGATCGCCGACGTCGCCTGTGCCTCGGAGGAGCGGGTCAACACGCTGCTCGTGCACGACTCAGACATGGGCACTGCCTCGCTCAAACGTGGCTGCGTCGACCTGGTCCTCTCCGGACACGTGCACGTCCAGGTCGGCCCGGACCTCGTGCGCAGCCGTGACGGTGAGGACGTCGGCTACACCTACACCAACGGTACGACGGGTGGTGCGGCGTACGCGCTCGCAGTCGGCAGCAAGCTGCGAAGGGCCG
>JAKDNC010000250.1 GCA_030452025.1 Nocardioides sp.
GGCCGGCCTTTCGCTTGGCCTGGTCGCAGCGCTGGTCATCGCGCTGCTCATCTGGCGCCACGAGGTCGACGACGACGCGGCCCCCACGCCGACACCGGTCTCGCCCTCGGCTCGTCAGGACCTGGCGGCCGACGTCCTCGATGACCTCGGCAGCGCCATCGAGACCCCGGACTCGGAGGCCGCCTCGGCACTCATGGACGGCGAGAGGTCGGACATCGGTCGGGCGATGGCGGAGAACGCCGGGCGCCTGCGCGTCACCGACTTCGATGCACGCTACGTCGACGAGGACCTGGCCATGTCTGCGGACCTACCGGAGGGCCAATGGGCGGCCGCCGTGGACACCACTTGGCAATTCGCCGGATACGACGCCCACCCGGCCCACGCCGAAGTGACCTTCACCTTCGCCCTCGTCGGCGACGAGGCGCGCCTGATCTCCGTCGGCGGTGGCGACCGGCGAACCCCGCTGTGGATGACCCGGCGGCTGGAGGTGCGCCGCACCCCTGAGGCATTGGTGATGGCCACCCGCGGCGAAGACGTGCCGCTGGCCTCGATCGTCGCGAAGGCCCGGACGGCCGTGCGCGTCGTACGACGTGTGGTCCCCAGGTGGAAGCAGAAACTGGTCGTGGAGGTGCCGTCCTCCGGAGTTGACCTGGACGCCCTGCTGGGAGCTGAGGCGGGGGAGTATGCCAACATCGCCGCGGTCACCGCGACGGTGGACGGGTCACTGGCGCCGTCGAGCCCGGTGCACGTGTTCCTCAACCCGGACGTGTTCAAGACACTGAAGCCGCAGGGGGCGCAGGTGGTGATGAGCCACGAGGTGACCCACGTGGCCACGGAAGCCGCGACTGGGGCGATGCCGTTGTGGCTCCTGGAAGGCTTCGGCGACTATGTCGCGTTGCGTGACGTCGACCTCCCGGTGACCACGACCGCAGCGCAAATCATCGAGCAGGTCCAGGACTCGGGCCCCCCGAAGACGTTGCCGGGAAGTGCCGAGTTCGACACGCAGACCCCTCACCTCGGGGCCGCCTACGAGGCTGCCTGGCTGGCCTGCCGCGTGCTCGCGGACGCCGGGCCGGAGGCATCCTTGGTTGCGCTCTATCGACGCGTGGCCGACGGCGCGGACGTGGATGCCACGCTTGTCGACTTCTACGGATTCGGGGAGAGGGAACTGGTGCGGCGGTGGCAGGACGAGCTGAAGGCGCTGGCGCGATGACCAGTGTGGGCGACAGGAGTACCTCCTGGGCGCTGACCATCGTCGGGGCGGTGCTCTTCGTGGGCGTGGCCGCCGTCCTGGTGCCGTGGAACCCGGTGCCTGGCGGGATGCCCGACCCTGCCTCGGCCGGTGACGTCTTCACGCCGGAGGAGATCGCCCGCGCCGAGGCGTTCACCGACCTGCAGCGGATCCTGAGCTGGTGCTCCCTGGGGATCTCGACGCTGGTCGCCTGCTGGCTGGGCTTCACCCGTGCGGGCACCCGCCTGCTGGGTCGTCGTAGGCCACACTGGACGGTGACCGTGGTCGCGCTGACCGCCGTGGTCACCCTGATCGGCACGCTCGTGAACTTGCCACTGGCTTTGGTGTTGCGCCACCGCCGTGTCGAGGCAGGTCTCTCCCTCCAAGGGCTGGGGGACTGGTTCATCGACCTGGCCAAGAACTACGGCATCACGCTCCTGGTCACGTCGATCGCGCTCCTGGTGCTGATCGGGTGTGCTCGGCGGTGGAAGACTTGGTGGCCGGTGATCGCCGGCACCCTCTGTGCTGTGCTGATCATTGGGGCCTCCTACCTCTACCCGGTCGTGGTGGAGCCGATGTTCGGCTCCTTCGAGTCGATGCCCGACGGTGAGATGCGCTCGCAGATCCTTGCGCTGGCCGACAAGGAGGACGTGGACGTCGATGACGTGCTGGTCTCGGACGCCTCGGCGCGCACCACGACACTGAATGCCTATGTGTCCGGTTTCGGCGGGACCCGGCGCGTGGTGGTCTACGACAACCTCATCGCGTCGCAGCCGAGGGACCGGGTGCTCTCCGTCGTGGCTCACGAACTGGCCCACGCGAAGCACAACGATGTCGTGATCGGCACCGGCCTGGGCGCCTTGGGGGCGCTCGTCGGTGTGGGCCTGCTCGGTCTGGTCATGTCGGGTGGTCCCGTCAGGCGCCGGGCCGGTGTGGAAGGAATGGGCGACCCGAAGGCGGTGGCACTGATCCTGGCGCTGGTCTCACTGGCCAGCCTGGGAGTCAGCCCGGTGCAGAACTCGATCAGTCGTCAGATCGAGATGCGGGCGGACGTGGACGCACTGAAGGTCACCGATGCCTCCGCGATGGTTGCCCTGCAGAAGGAGCTGTGCCTTCGCTCGCTCTGCGATCCGAGCGGGCCGGCGTGGTCGCAGTTCTGGTTCGGGAGTCACCCGACGGTGCTGGAGCGCGTCGCGGTGGCGCAGCGACTGCGCTGATCGGCCACGGAGGTCCGAGTGTCCCGGGCCTCCGCGGCCGTCGATGGGCCTGCGCGATCAGCGCTTGTAGAGGTCCGCCACGTCGTCTCGGAACTCGCGCATCACCACGTTGCGCTTGAGCTTGAGGCTCGGGGTCAACTGACCTTCCTCCTCGGTCCAGTCGATCGGGAGGACGGCGAACTTCCGGATTGACTCCGCCTTCGAGACTGCCTGGTTGGCATCGTCGACGGCGGCCTGGATGTCGGCGACCAGGTCCGGGTCGTCGACGTTGTCCGCGATCGAGCCGGACTTGCCGTTCTGCTCGGCCCAGTGCGGGAAGGTCTCCGGGTCGATGGTGACCAGGGCCGCGATGAACGGCTCGCCGTCGCCGACCACCAGGCACTGGCTGACCAGGGCATGGGCACGCAGACGGTCCTCGAGGGCGGCGGGGGCGACGTTCTTGCCACCGGCGGTCACCAGGATCTCCTTCTTGCGGCCGGTGATCCGGACGAACCCCTCGTCATCGAGCTCACCCACGTCCCCGCTGTGGAACCAGCCGTCGGTCAGGGCCTCGGCGGTCGCCTCTTCGTTGTTCCAGTAGCCGGCGAAGACCTGGCCGCCCTTGAACAGCAGCTCGCCGTCGTCGGCGATGCGGGCCGTCGTGCCAGGTAGGGGCCGTCCGACCGTGCCGACCTTGTGGGCGTCGGGCAGGTTCACCGTGAGGGCCGCCGTGGTCTCGGTGAGGCCGTAGCCCTCGAGGATGGCCAGGCCGATGCCGCGGTAGAAGTGGCCCAGGCGCTCGCCGAGCGGGGCGCCACCCGAGACGGCGTACTGGCAGTTTCCGCCCAGGGCGCCGCGCAACTTGCCGTAGACGAGCTTGTTGAAGGTGGCGTGCTTGATCCTGAGGAGCAGTGGGACCCGCCCCTTGTCGAGCGCCCGACTGTAGTCGATGGCGGTGTCTGCGGCCTTCTGGAAGATCGCGCCCTTGCCGTCGGCCGCAGCCTTCTGGGAGGCGGTGTTGAACACCTTCTCGAAAACCCGGGGGACCGCGAGGATGAACGACGGCTGGAAGACGGCGAGGTCGTCGACGAGGTTCTTGATGTCAGCCGAGTGGCCCATCCGCACTCGGGCCTTGATGCAGCCGACCTGGATGATCCGGGCGAACACGTGGGCCAGGGGCAGGAACAGCAGCGTCGAGCCGTCGTCGTCCTTGAAGAGCTTGTCGAGCTCCTCGACGGCCACGCCGAGCTCGAACATGAAGTTGCCGTGGGTCAGGACGCAGCCCTTCGGACGACCAGTGGTCCCCGAGGTGTAGATCAGGGTGGCCAGGTCGAGCGGGGTGGGAGTGGTGCGCTGCTCCTCAAGGGTCTCGTCGGAGATGTCGGCACCGAGGCTGACCAGCACGTCGACGGCATTGTCGTCGATCGTCCAGACGTGGTTGAGGTCGGTCAGCGTCTTGCGCAGACTGGAGATCCGAGCCAGGTGGTCGCTGCCCTCGGCGATGACCGCCTTGGCGCCTGAGTCCTCGAGGATCCAGGCGATCTGCTCGGCGGAGGACGTCTCGTAGATCGGCACCGTGCCGGCACCGGCGAACCAGATCGCGTAATCGAAGAGCGTCCACTCATATCGGGTCTTGGAGACCAGGGCGACCCGGTCACCGACCTCGATGCCGGCCGCGATCAGCCCCTTGGCGACCGCCTTGACCTGGTCGTGGAACTCGGCGGCGGTGACCTCGGTCCAGTCGCCGTCGTTGCTCTTGCGGCTGAACTGCACGAAGTCGCCGTGGTCACGGGCATTGGCCACAACATCGTCCGTGAGGTTTCCGGTCTTCGCGATGTCGACCGTCAGGGGCGTGGAGAACTCACGCACGCGTGCCTCCTTCTGCGAGTAGTACTCACAGGTAGTGAGATGTACCTCCGCAGGTTACCGGGCAAGGATCGTGGCGGTTGATCCGGTACGCTCACCCTCTCACCACCAACGGCTCGACAAGGGGATTCTGATGGCCGAACAGACCACCTCCTCGATCGTCATCGACGCTGCGCCGACGACCGTGATGGGGGTGATCGCGGACTTCCCCGACTACCCGACGTGGGCCAAGGGCGTGAAGAGGGCCGACGTGCTCGGGGAGTACGACGACGGCCGTGCGACCAAGGTCTACTTCGAGCTGGACGTGTCCCCGATCAAGGACGAGTACACCCTTGCCTACGAGTGGAACGGTGACCGCGAAGTCACCTGGACCCTCGACGAGGGAAAGATGCTGCGTGCCCTTGATGGTGCCTACACCCTGCGCGACCTCGGCAACGGGTCCACCGAGGTGACCTACCGGCTCGCCCTCGACGTGACGATCCCGTTGATCGGAATGCTCAAGCGCAAGGGTGAGAAGCTCCTCATCGATGCGGCGCTGAAGGGGCTGAAGAAGCGCGTCGAGACCAACTGAGCGTGCGCATCCTCCTTTTCACCGGCAAAGGTGGCGTCGGCAAGTCCACCGTGGCCGCCAGTACGGCGGCGCTTGCTGCCTCGCGGGGCGCGCGCACCCTGGTCCTCTCCACCGACGCGGCCCACTCACTGGCCGATGCCTTCGGTGTCCCGGTCGGCTCCGAGCCTACCGAGGTGGCAGAGCGCCTCTTCGTCCAGCAGGTCGACGCGCAGCAGCGCTTCGAGCGTTCGTGGGCCGACATCCAGGGTTATCTGCTCCAGGTCCTCGACGTGGTCGGTGTGGACCCGGTCGCAGCCGAGGAGCTCACCGTGATCCCGGGGGCCGAGGAGGTCCTCGCCCTGCTTGAGCTGAGGCTCCAGGCGCTCTCGGGGGAGTGGGAAGTCATCGTCGTCGACTGCGCCCCGACCGCGGAGACCCTCCGGCTGCTGGCGCTGCCCGAGGCACTGGGGTGGTACATGGCCAAGGTATTCCCGTTCGAACGCAAGGTGGTCAAGGCGCTCAAGCCGGTGCTCACCCGTGCGGCCGGGGTGCCGATGCCCGAGGACACGGTCTTCGACGCCGTCGAGCGGCTCCACAATGAGCTCGACGAGGTGCGTGGACTGTTGTCCGGCCCGGGCTCGAGCGTCAGGATCGTGCTGACTCCCGAGACCGTCGTACTCGCCGAGGCGCGCCGCTCCTTCACCACGCTGTCGCTCTTCGGCTATCGGGTCGACGGCGTCGTGGCCAACCGCGTCTTTCCCGAGGGCGGCGAAGACCCCTGGCGCGCCGGCTGGGTGGCTGCGCAGTCGCAGGTGCTCGAGGAAGTCGGACAGTCCTTTGCCGGGG
>JAKDNC010000251.1 GCA_030452025.1 Nocardioides sp.
TTGACCGGAGCAAGGACCTGGTCATCGTCTCCGGCTTCAATGTCTATCCGTCCGAGGTCGAGGAGGCCATCCGCGAGGTCGAGGGTGTCACCGCCGCCGCCGCGATCGGCACCGATGACGAGCGCACCGGCGAGGCGGTGGTCGCCTACGTGGTCGCCACCGGAGACCCTGCACGGGTGCGCGTCGCGGTCGAGGAGCACTGCGGCCGGGTGCTCGCCCGGTTCAAGCAGCCCAGTCGCATCCACGTCGTCGACGAGCTGCCGAAGACGCTCACGGGCAAGATCCAGAAGGGTCGGCTCCGGGCGGCCGAACGGCGTCGTACCCTTCCGCTCCTCGACGGACCGCAGGAGCAGTCATGAGCGCCCGGATCACCCTCTTCTCCCGCCCCGGCTGCCATCTGTGCGACGACGCCAGGGTGACCATCGAGCGGGTCTGCGCTGATCTGGGGGAGTCGTTCGAGGAGCTCAACATCGATGATGACGCGGCTCTGAGCGACAGGTACTCCGAGGAGATCCCGGTGACCCTCGTCGACGGAAAGCAGCACGACTTCTGGCGGGTGGACGAGGCTCGGTTGCGCGCTGCCCTCGCCCCGTGAACCACCCCGGGTGAAGTGACTCATCTCACCCGTGCTAGGCGACCTGCGGGCTCGTTTTGTCCTTCCGTTCACAAACTCCTAAAGTGAGCGACGCTGCGAGGAACAACGCCTGAGCATCCCAGCCGGGCGACGACGCTGCTTCGTGGCCCGGGAGACGAGATCATTGACCGCACGGACGAGCGCAGAGGGCAGCCCGGACCGGGTTGCTTCGCCCGTCGACGGCGGCCACGACCGATCGCACGGCCGTGACATCCCCGAGGCCACCGTGGCCCGTCTGCCCATCTACCTCCGTGCGCTCTCCGCGCTCGTCGAGGACAACATCGGCACCTGTTCGAGCGAGGATCTGGCCACCGCCACCGGGGTGAACAGCGCCAAGCTTCGCAAGGATCTCTCCTACCTCGGCTCCTACGGCACCCGAGGCGTCGGCTACGACGTCGACTACCTGCGCTACCAGATCGCCCGTGAGGTCGGGCTGACCCAGGACTGGCCGGTCATCATCGTCGGCATCGGGAATCTGGGCCACGCCCTGGCGAACTACTCCGGATTCCGCTCCCGCGGCTTCCGGGTGGTCGCGCTGCTCGACGCCGCTCCCGAGTTCAAGGACACCGAGGTGGCCGGTCTCCCCGTCCGCCCCTTCGTCGAGCTCGAGGAGATCGTGCGTGCCCAGTCCGTGTCGATCGGCGTGATCTCCACGCCCGCCCAGGCCGCACAGGACGTGGCCGACCGGATGGTGGGAGCGGGGATCACCAGCATCCTCAACTTCGCGCCGACGGTGCTCTCGGTCCCCGAGGGGGTCGACGTGCGCAAGGTCGACCTGTCGATCGAGCTGCAGATCCTCGCCTACCACGAGCAGCGCAAGGCAGAGGTGGCCCCATGAGCATTCTGGTCGTCGGACTCTCGCATCGGACCGCGCCGGTCGACGTGCTCGAGCGGCTCGCGCTCGAACCCGGCGCGATCGGCAAGCTGATCCAAAACGTCGCAGCCGGTGAACATGTCACCGAGGCGACCGTCCTGGCCACCTGCAACCGGCTCGAGGTCTACGCCGAGGTCGACCGTTTCCACGGCAGTGTCGAGGAGATCTCCCGGCTGCTCGTCGAGCGTGGTGACCAGGTCGCCACGCCCTTGGGTGACACCGACCTGCTGTCCTGCCTCTACGTCCACTACGACGACGGCGCGGTCTCGCACCTCTTCCACGTCGCCGCCGGTCTCGACTCGATGGTCATCGGTGAGGGCCAGATCCTGGGTCAGGCGCGTGAGGCGCTGCGCTTCGGCCAGGAGCTGGGCAGCGTCGGCCCCGCCCTCAACGTGCTCTTCCAGCAGGCGCTCCGGGTCGGCAAGCGATCCCACGCCGAGACCGACATCGACCGCGTCGCGCCCTCCATGGTCACCGCCGCCCTCGAACACGCCACCAGCGACGGCAGCCACGTCGCGGGCAGTCGGGTGGCGGTCGTCGGCGCCGGCGCGATGGCCGGCCTCTCGGTCGCCACCGTCACCCGGCTCGGCGCCGCGGAGGTCACGGTCGTGAACCGTACCGATGCCAGCGGTGCCCGGCTCGCCGAGGAGTACGCCGTCCGGTCCCGGTCGTTCTCGGAGCTCACCGGGGTGCTCGCCGAGGCCGACATCGTCATCTCCTGCACCGGTGCCACCGGCATGGTGATCACCGCCGAGCAGGTGCGCGCCGCCCGCGGCGGAACCGACCGGCGGGTGATCTTCCTCGACCTGGCCCTGCCGCGCGACGTGGACCCGACCGTGGCCGACCTTCCCGGCGCGAGGGTGCTCGACCTGCGTCGGCTCTCCGAGGAGCTCAGGGACACCAGTGCGGCCCAGGAGGTCACCGGTGTCCGCGAGATCGTCGGCCAGGAGATCAGCGCCTTCGTCTCGGCCCGCCGCCAGTCCAGCGTGACCCCGACCGTGGTCGCGCTGCGCACGATGGCCACGGGCGTCGTCGATGCCGAGATCGAGCGGTTGCTCCACCGGCTCCCCGACCTCGACCCGGCATCCCGCGCCGAGGTCGTCCACTCCGTTCGCCGTGTGGCAGACAAGCTGCTCCACCAACCGACAACCCGGGTCAAGGAGCTGGCCAACGAGACCGGCGCCGTCTCCTACGCCGAGGCGCTGGCCGAGCTGTTCGCGCTGGCCCCGGAGGCCGTCGACGCAGTCACCCGGGTGGAAGGACGTCCATGACCCAGCCCAACAAGGTCCGCATCGGGACCCGCGCCTCGGTCCTGGCGCGCACCCAGACCGGCCACATGGCCGACCAGATCCGCGAACGCCTCGGAGTTGAGGTCGAGATCGTCGACGTCACCACCGAGGGCGACGTCAACCGCGCGCCGCTGCACACCCTCGGCGGCACCGGTGTCTTCGTCAGTGCCCTGCGCGACGCCCTGCTCGACGGCCGGGTCGACATCGCCGTCCACTCGCTCAAGGACCTGCCGACCGCGCCGGCCGAAGGCATCACGCTGGCTGCCGTGCCTGCACGTGAGGATCCTCGCGATGTGCTCATCGCCCGGGACGACCTCACCCTGGGTGAATTGCCGCCGGGCAGCGTCGTCGCGACCGGGTCGCCCCGACGCGCCTCCCAGCTGGCCGCGCTCGGCTCGGTTTGGAGATCGTGGGACTTCGCGGCAACATCGACACTCGCGTCGGGAAGGTCACCTCGGGTGAGGTGGACGGCGTGATCCTGGCCCGGGCCGGCCTGTCCCGCGTGGGGAGACTCGGCATCATCACCGAGGCGATCGACCCGATCCAGATGCTTCCCGCCCCCGGGCAGGGAGCGCTGGCCGTGGAATGCCGCGCGAGCGACACGGAACTTGAAGCGGAATTGAACAAGCACCTCGAGGACCCGATGGCTCGGGCCGCTGTGGTGGCTGAACGTGCGGTCCTCGCCACCCTCGAGGGCGGCTGCTCGGCCCCGATCGGGGCGTTGGCCGAAGTGGTCGACGACGGTGAGGACGGGGAAGAGATCTGGATTCGGGCGGTGGCGTTGTCCCACGACGGAGCCGTCAGCATCCGCAGGTCGGCGAGCGGACCACTCGCCGAAGCAGAGGAAGTGGGCAACCGGCTGGCCGCCGGGATGCTCGATGAAGGCGCAGCAGAACTGATCGACCCACCAGCTAGAAGGCAGCAGGCATGACTGGACGCAAGCAGACCAACCAGGACTCCGCCCAGGACACGGCGCAGGACACGGCGCAGGCACGCGAATGGGTGTCGTTCGTCGGCAGCGGGCCGGGTGATCCGGACCTACTGACCGTGCGCGCGGCGGACCTGATCCGCGACGCAGAGGTGGTCATCACCGAGCTCCCCGAGCATGCTGCGCTGGTGCGGTCCGTGCTCGGACTGGCCGAGCCCAGGGTGGTCGTCGACGAGGACGGCAACGAGACCGTCGAGGACGACGGTGCCCCGGAGCTGGTCGACGGAGGCTTCGGCACCGACGGCCAGCCGCTGACCCATGCGGCGCGCGCGAAGGTGATCGTCAAGCAGGCCAAGCGTGGCCTGCGTGCCGTGCGCCTGATGAACGGCGACCCGTTCCTCTATGCCTCCGGCCCCGAGGAGGCACAGGCCTGCGCCAAGGCAGGAATCGGGTTCGAGATCGTCCCCGGCGTCTCCTCGGCTACCGCGGTCCCGGCCTACGCCGGCGTCCCGCTGACCACCAAGAACAGTCGCGAGCTGGCCGTGGTCACCTGCGGCGAGCGCGTGGACTGGAGCCAGTACGCCGACAAGCGCACCCTGGTGCTGCTCTCGGCGGTCGGCTCCATCGCCGAGATCGCCAAGGCACTGATCGAGGAAGGGCGCGCCCCCTCGACCCCGGTCGCGATGACCTCCTCGGGGACGACCACCGCCCAGTCCACCGTCACCTCGACGCTCGAGCGGATCGCCGCCGACGCCCGTGCTGCCAAGATCGCCCCGCCGGCGATCACAGTGGTCGGCGACGTGGTGAACCTGCGTGAGACGCTGTCGTGGTTCGAGACCAAGCCGCTGTTCGGCTGGCGCGTCCTGGTGCCCCGCACCAAGGAGCAGGCCGGATCGCTGACCCAGCGTCTGCGGGGCTACGGCTCGGTCCCCGAAGAGGTTCCGACCATCTCCGTCGAGCCCCCGCGCAACCCGCAGCAGATGGACAAGGCCGTCCGTGGCCTGGTCGAGGGCCGCTACGAGTGGATCGCTTTCACCTCGGTCAACGCCGTGCGCGCGGTCCGGGAGAAGTTCGAGGAGTACGGCCTCGACGCCCGTGCCTTCTCCGGCCTCAAGATCGCTGCGGTGGGCGACAAGACCGCCGCAGCCATCTCCGCCTGGGGCCTTCGGGCCGACCTGGTTCCCTCCGGCGAGCAGTCCGCGGCCGGGCTCCTGGCCGACTGGCCGCCGTACGACGACGTGCTCGACCCGATCAACCGTGTCTTCCTGCCCCGCGCCGACATCGCGACCGAGAACCTGGTCGCCGGTCTGATCGACCTGGGCTGGGAGTGTGACGACGTCACCGCCTACCGCACGGTGCGGGCCACCCCGCCACCGGCGCCGACCCGCGACGCGATCAAGTCCGGCAAGTTCGACGCGGTGGTGTTCACCTCGTCCTCGACCGTGCGCAACCTCGTCGGCATCGCTGGCAAGCCGCACGCGACGACGGTGATCGCCTGCATCGGCCCAGCCACGGTCAAGACTGCCGAGGAGCACGGCCTGCGGGTCGACGTGATGGCGTCCTCGCCCTCGATCGAGATCCTCGTCGATGCGCTCGCCGACTTCGGTGCCACCCGCCGGGCCGACCTGATCGAGGCCGGTCAGCCGGTGACCAAGCCGTCGGACCGCAAGCCCTCCACCCGTCGCAAGGCCCGCGCGAAGTGATCCCTCCGGTGGTCCGCCCCAGGCGGCTCCGCAGCACCCCCGCGCTCCGCGCGATGGTGGGGGAGACCTCGTTGGAGGCACGCCAGCTGGTGCTGCCGATGTTCGTCCGTGAGGGCATCGACGAGCCGAAGCCGATCACCTCGATGCCCGGAGTCGTCCAGCACACCAGGGACTCGCTGCGTCGCGCTGCCGCTGAGGCCGCCGAGCTCGGGCTCGGCGGCGTGATGCTCTTCGGGGTCCCTGCGGAGAAGGACGC
>JAKDNC010000252.1 GCA_030452025.1 Nocardioides sp.
GGCGGCATCACGGCAGCGGCATCCGCACACGACGCCGTCGGTGCTCGTGAGCTGCTGCTCGCCCACCACGACACTGTCACATTGCTCGACTGCTCAGATCTCGACGACGGTGCAGACATCGACGTTCCCGCCGATCTGCACCGCTACGACACCGGCACCGGCACCGTCGGGCCACGTTCGCTCAATGATCCACGTTGCGTCAGTGCACACTCCGATAGGGCGAAGTGCTCCCGCGGCTGAGCGGGACGACCTGGCTGCGTCCACTTTGGACAGCGAGCATCTCTGCGAGGATCGAGGTCAAGCGCGGCGACCAGAGCAGGAACGTCGACCTTCGGATCATGGGTGAGGACGCAGATCATGGTGCGGGTCTCGATGAACAAGTCGATCGGCTCGTGGCCACTGGTCGGCGGTCCGAGCCGCAGCCTGCCGGTCCGGCCGCTGCCAATCATCGCCGCCACCCGCTGCACTGCGAACTCGAGTACGGAAGAGGGCACGATCTGTTCGAGTGCGCGGCCCAGAGCGCCGTCGCTCTCCTCGAGACTCTCCTTCCAGATTGCGATGGCTCCCGCAGTCGGCTCGCTGCCGGCGGAAGGCACACGCGCAGCCATCGCGATCGGACCATCCTGTCCGACGTCCTGCGCCAAAGCCCGCTCGCCGACCCGCAGGGGCTGGACGAGCACGTCGATGACTCCGCCGCACATCAGACCGACGGCGAAGGCGTCATGAGGACAGCGCCCTCAACACATCCTCCGGTGAGAGATCCGTGGACCGCGCCCGCGGCGTCGACCATCATGGACGTTCCGATCGGCTGGGGCACAGAGCCCTCGGCGCTGATGATTGTCGCAACTGCGACATCCTGCGGCGCCTCCGAATCGACTAGCCGCTGCCGTGCGGCGGTGAGGACGTCCAACATGCTCCAGAGCCTATACCCTCCCTGATGCAGGACCTATAGGTGCACAATCCGGGCCACGGTTCCGTAGAATGTCCGAAGAGAGTTGCTCGAACGTCGACGATCTCGTCCCTTCCTCCGCTCGAAGGCAACGTCTGCAGAGGAGACAGTCATGAATGAAGAAGTGTTCGACGATCTGATGTCCTCGACCGACTCCGCATTGATCGTGGTCACCACCGCGGCGGAGAACGAACAGGCCGGCTGCCTGGTGGGTTTCCACTCACAGTCGAGCATGTCGCCTGCCCAGTACGGTTTCTGGCTGTCGAAGGCCAACCACACCTATCGGATGAGCCTGCGATCGAAGCATTTCGCTGTTCACTTCCTCACCACCGATGATCTCGCCATGGCTCAGCGCTTCGGCGCGCGCTCAGGTGAGGACGTCGACAAGTTCCGGGGACTCGACGTCATCACCACTGAACAAGGAGTTCCCCTGCTCACAGCCGTGCCGAACCGGATAGTGGTCGAGTCCATCACCATGCTCGATGACGGAGGAGACCATGTCAGCATCACCGCACGAGTGATCTCGACCGAGACGACAGGGTCGTTCGTGCCGCTGCGCCTGTCCCACCTCGGCGATCTTCCCGCGGGCCACGACAACGCCGAGCGGGCAATCCACCCGTCAGCCGGTCACCGAGCCCCGAGACAGGGCGGTCTCACGGCAGACGGTTGACCAGGTCGCTGCGTGAGTGGGGCCAGTCCTCGGCCACAATTGTTCGCGCCGTGTCGAGCCCACCGTCCAGATTCACCAGAAGCACACCTTGGACCCGGTCGTCGTCGTTCAGATAATAGACGGTGCCTTCGGCCTGAGGCTTCTGCCAGTCCTCGACTGTTCTCAGATCTGAGCTCACGGTCCCCACCGCCTGATAGCCGAAGTCGAAGACGTTCGTGTAGAAGTAGGGCGTATGTGTGTATGTTTCCCCGCTTCCAGCCATGATCCGGCCGGCCATGGTGCCCATGGTGGTCGCATTGTCGACGTGTTCGACGCGCTGGCGACCCAGGATGTGATCGGGATAGCGGGCGACATCCCCGGCTGCGTAGATGCCTGGATGAGACGTCTGCAATGATTCGTCGACGGTGATTCCGTCGTCTGTCGCGATGCCTGCGCTTTCGGCCAGCTGTGCTGACGGTTCGATCCCCAGGCCGACGACGACGGCGTCGAACTTGTGGGAGGCCCCACCGTAGTCGAGTGCAACATGATCGTCCTCAACACGTCCCCCGGACGCCTTCGTCCCCGGAATCAGGTTGATCCCCCGGTCCTGATAGAGCCTGTGGAAGCTTGTGGCGAGATCGGGTGGGAAGACGGAACCGCAGAGGGTCTCATCGTCGAAGATCAGAGTCGTTGTCGTATTGTTCTGCACCAGGGCCGCCGCGAGCTCGGTGCCGATGAAGCCTCCGCCGATCACGGCGATGTTGAGGTTCTGTCCGGAGAACTCACGCAGACGCCGGTAGTCACTGAACCGACGGAAATAGATGACACGCTCCCCCTCCTCGAGGTCGAGCGTCTTCGGCTCACCGCCGGTCACGAAGAGCAGCTTCTCGAAGGTGAATCGTTCGTTCTTCGTTCTCACCGTCCGAGCGTGCGGATCCACCTCGGTGGCCTGAGTCTGCAGATGGATGCGCGCCCCGGTGGCCGAGGCGCTTCCCAGGAAGTTGTCGTCCTCGTCGAAGCTCGGGTCCGTCCACAGCTTCTTGCTCAGGGCGGGTCGTGTGTACGGCTCGTCGACATCGTTGCGGATGATCGCGATGGAGCCGTCGGCGTCGAGTTCGCGTATGCCAAGAGCTGCTGCGTCGGCCGCCATTCCCCCACCCAGGATCACGTAGCGAAACTCCTGCATGATTGACACTCCTTCTCGTATCGTCTGCTGCGGGTCCGTTCGTCTGCCGCGGGTCAGTGGTCGACGAAACTAGATTGTTGCGACTGAACCGGAATCGACGCGATAGTTGGAACCGTTGACGAAGCTGGCTGCATCAGAGCACAGGAACGCGATGACGTGAGCCACCTCTTCCGGCTGCCCCCGTCGACCGAGCTCCATGAAGGGGCGTTCCTCGCGCAGAAACGACGCGATCGCCTCGTCACAGGTGACGCCGAGTGATTCGGCTCGTTCGTTCATCATTTCGTCGGTCATGGGCGTCGCGATGAACGCCGGTGAGACAGTGTTCACGAGCAGGCCCTCGGACGCATAGGTCCGGGAGAGTCCCTTCGCCAGCGACAGGAGCCCGGCTTTGGCCGCGCAATAGGGCAGCTCGTCATCATAGGGTTGGACGGCATCTTCGGATGAGACGAAGACCAGTCGTCCCCACCCGCCGCGTCTCAGACCGGGCAGGAAGGCTCGAGTCACTCGCACCGGGCCCATCAGATCGACGTCAAGGGTGTGGTCCCATCCCTCCTGGCTGATTTCATGGAACAGACCACCCTCACCGTGGATGCCCGCGACGTTGATGAGAATGTCGAGATCGCCGACCTCGTCCCCCACCTGCTGTGCGAGTCTTTCGATGGCTGCAGGATCGGTGACATCAGCGGCGAAGGCATACGGGCGGTTGTCGAGTTCGGAGAGCTTATCGACTGCGTGAGTGAGCTTGTCCGGATCGTGATCGGTCATCACCACGGTGGCGCCTTCGGCCAGGAGGAGTTGTACCGTTGCGAATCCGATGCCCGAATCGGCACCAGTGACCAGGGCTCTGCGTCCGCGAATATTGAGGTCCACAATGTCTCCTTTTCAAGTGTGAAGGCTGGTGATCAGTCGAACAGGCCGAGGAGGTAAGCGACGAAGACGATGACGGCGAACACAGCGCCGGGTTCGCGCCCCCTTGGCCCGGATCGGGATCTCGTGTCTGTCAGGGCGACGGCTGACCACCGTTGACGTTGAGAGTCTCACCGAGGACGTAGCTCGACTCCGTCGATGTGAGGAACACATACGCCGGCGCCAGCTCCGTGGGCTGTCCGGCTCGCCCCAGAGGTGTGTTCTTCCCGAAGTGGGGCAGAGCCTCCTTCGGTTGACCGTCGGAGACCTGCAGGGGTGTCCAGATCGGGCCGGGCGCGACGGCATTGACTCGGATGCCGCGGGGAGCCAGCTGTGTGGCCAAACCCTTTGTGAAGTTGTTGATCGCAGCCTTCGTCGACGCATAGTCGAGCAGGTGGGTCGAGGGAGAATAGGCTTGCACGGACGTTGAGTTCACGATCGTTGCGCCGGCGGGCAGATAGCCGACAGCCGTTTTCGCCACCCGGAACATGGCACGAATGTTGGTGTCGAACGTGTTGCCCCACTGTTCGTCGGACAAGTCTTCGATGTCTTCGACTGCGATCTGTCGTCCGGCGTTGTTGACCAGGGCGTCGAGTCCGCCCAGCCCGTCCGCGGCATCATGGACCACCTGCTGACAGTATTTGGCATCGGACAGGTCACCGGGCAGGGCCACCGCCTTGCCACCGGCGGCTCGGATGACTTCGCAGACGTGGCGGGCGTCATCTTCTTCGGCAGGCAGGTACGCCAAGGCGACATCGGCGCCTTCACGAGCGAACGCAATAGCGACAGCCGAGCCGATGCCGGAATCGGCACCGGTGATCAGTGCTCTGCGTCCTTCAAGCCTGCCTGTGCCGCGATAACTGTGTTCACCACGGTCGGTGCCAGGGATGAGCTCCACGTCCAGACCGGGCTCGGGCTGATCCTGTTTCGGTGGTGATATGTCCGGAAACCGTGTCACCGGGTCTTGGAAAGTCAGTTGGTCATGCATGAGCGTAGGACCCCTTTCAACGTCAACTGGATGTCGGTTCGCAAGAGCTGGACAGGGTGAGCAGCCGGCGCGGTGCTCTCGGAAAGAGCCGGTCAGTAGTGCGCCGGCGGGTCGCTTGCGGGGAAGGACTCTTCTTCCCATTCATCGACCAGTGCGTCATTGTGCTCTGTGGTGGAGTCATCTGTTCCGGGCATTTCAGCAACATCATGCAACGCTTCTTCGGGAACAGAGTTGAGGACCTTCTCGGTGTTCTCGCCTTCGCGATCGTTCGTCATCGTTGCCTCTTCTCACTGATGTCGCATCTGCCTGATGTCGCATCTGCGAACATCAGACTCCGGGGACTTTGGGTCAGCACGGTGCTCTCGGAAAGTTCCGCACCGTCCCGGTGCCGTCACCGTAACAGGCTCCCGAGAGTCTCGTAACCCCCGTTGTGACCGACGATCGGCGACGTTGCGGCCCCGACGGTCGGCTTCATTGCGGCCGAAATGATCAGCGCCGCAGGCATGCGCGAGCCCCACTTGGCTCAGGCTGTAACGTCGTCCGGGTCGATGTCGGCCCGCAGTCCACGCCACACAGGGTGGCGGAGACGCCCGGCCTCGGTGATTCCTCCGTATCGGACTTCGCCGACGAGGCTGGGCCGCACCCATTGGGCATCGCGCGAGTCCGCGGCGGGGACCTCCACCGGGGGCGTCTTCCTGGCCAATCGGTCGAGCTTGGCCCGCAGCCCCTGCAGCTGGTGCTCGTCGAAGCCGGTGCCGACACGCCCCAGATAGACCAGGCCGTCCTTGTCATGGGCCGCCAGCAGCAGCGAGGCGAAGGTTTCGGAGCGTTCCCCTGTGCCGGTGCGCCACCCGACGATGATCACGTCCCGGGTCGAGGAATGTTTGAGTTTGACCCATGTCCGGGTGCGCCTGCCCGGCAGATAGGTGCTGTCAGTCTTCTTCGCCATGACTCCTTCGAGCTTGAGCTCGCGACTGGACTCCATCGCCTCGTCGATGG
>JAKDNC010000253.1 GCA_030452025.1 Nocardioides sp.
TGACTTTGAACCGCAGCTCTCGCTGAACTGGCTCGGGAAGCGCAAGATCGACCGGGTGTCCATCACGGTCGACCCCAACGCGCCGGCCCGTCGACCGACCGCCGTCACACTGATCTGGCCCGGTGGGGAGCGGGACGTCGAGCTCGACGAGCGTGGCCGTGCCCGGTTCCGGTCGATTCGCACGGATCAGCTGAGGGTCCGGATCACCGGTGGCAGCGATGCGGTGTCGATCGACCCCGCCGGGATCGGAAGTCCGTTGCCGGTCGGGATCAGCGAGATCAGGTTCGATGGCCTGCCGCTGGCGCCCCGCGCGCTCTCGAAGCGCGAGCGGGCGTTGCCGTGTGGGTCAGGTCCCACCGTCACCGTCAACCAAGAAGCGCGACGAACACAGATCATCGCGAGTGCCGCCGATCTCTACGCCATGAAGCCGACCGAGGTCACCTGGTGCGACGGCAGCGACATCGACCTGCCCGCCGGCGAGAGTGCCGTGACCGCCGACCGGAGTGACTTCGCGATTCCGGAGCGACTGGACCTCCTCGGATCCAGCTTCAGCCATGAGGTCCTTCCTGCGCGCACTACCGACGAAGGGCCCGTGAGCCGGACGATTCAGCCCTCGGTCGGCTCGACCTACCTGGCTCTTCAGCACAACGCGAACCCGGGTTGGGTCGCCACGCAGGGGGATGAGCAGCTGGAGCCGGTGACCATCGACGGGTGGAGGCAGGGCTGGCGGACCGATGGCAGCACCGATCCGGTTTCGGCCCGGTTCGCGCCTGATCGCCCCTACCAGTGGGGTCTGGGCGTCGGTCTGCTGCTGCTCGTCGTGCTCGCAGGCTGCGCCCTGCTGAGCCCGCGGCGTTGGCCTGGTGAGGCGCTGCCGGCGCTGCAGGCGCGCCGAATCCCCGACACGCTGCTGTTGCTCACGGGCGTGGCACTGGGAGGTCTTTTCGGCGGATGGCTCGGCCTGCTGGCAGCAGTCGGCGGTATGGCGCTCGGTGGAGCGACTCTACGCTGGCTCAGGGACGGAGGGGAGTGGCTCGTGGCGAGCCTGGTCTTCGTTGGTGCCCTCGGATACTTCATCCGCCCGTGGGGCAGCTCCAGCGGATGGGCAGGGGCCTGGGCCTGGCCCCACTACCTGGTGCTGGTCGCGCTGTCCGCAGCCCTAGTCGTGGCCGCGGAGCCCCGCCCGAGGTTCTTGAGCCGCATGAAGGGCAGCTCGATCAAGCGGTAGAGGACCTCTGCCGCCGCCACGGAGAGCACCAGGGTCAAGGCCCAGATCTGTGGCCCGTGCCCTTGGAACAGCTCAAATCCGGTCGACCACATGACGAAGTGCAGGATCGGCAGGTGGATGCAGAAGATCCCGTAGGAGATGTGTCCCAGGTGGCGCAGCCAGGGATGAGCCATCACGGCGTGGTACCTCGACGTCGGAGACGTGAAGATCCCGGTGAAGACGAGAGCGCCCCCAATGATGGCGTACAACAGGTTCTTGACCAGTGCGTCGGTGGTCGTCGCGGCGACCAGAAGGGTTGGCCCGGTCAGGGGAGTCGCAGCGATGAACAGTGACCCGGCGGCGATCGCCCAACAGGTGCCCGGGAGGCTGGAGAGCAGGTTGACGGAATGGCTCAGGGATCGTGGCGCAGCGCCAGAGGAGTGGAGAACCTGCAGCAGCGCGAGTCCGATGCCGAGCGCGAACCAGATGAGGTATGCGGGAAGCCACTCATTGACAGCACGTTCCTCTGCGCCGCGGAATCTGGCGGAGAAACCACCGAGCCAGACGAGGTTGACGACTGCCAGAGCAGTCAGGACGGCGACCAACCGACGAGGCACCAGACGTTTCCCGCGCCCGACTCCGAGCAGCATGATCGCCGGGAGGGCCACATAGAAGGCGACCTCGGTGGCGAGGCTCCACATCTGGGTGAGACCCGCCGGCAGCGTGTCCCGCACGTAGATGTCGGTCATGGTGAGGGTGCTCAGCCAGTGCGTCCAGGTCACGCGGCCCTGCTGGTCGATCAGGGTGAGGGCCAGAACCACCACGACGAGGTAGAGCGGCAGGATTCGGAGGACTCGCTTCCAGAAGTAGCGGCCCACGGCAGGCGCAGCCAGTCCCAGGTGGGCCCGTGCGATCCAGGGCCGGGAGAGCAGGAACCCGGAGAGCACGAAGAAGACCGCGACACCCACGTCCAGCCGGGCGAGGACCGTGCCCCACGGGCCGGGCATGGTGTAGGCCCCGGCCCAGAACGCCGTGTGAGTGGTGAGCACCATCAGGGCGCCGACGAGGCGCAACGTGTCCAGCGCCGGGAACTCGGGGTAGAGGCCGGTGGTCCGCTCGTCCTGTCGTGTGGTCACCACTCGCCCCCCGGGACGGGATTGCCGACTTCGACCTGGTCGACACACATCTTGACTCCTGACTGGAGTGGCTTGATTTCGACTTCGTCGAATGTGCCTTCGAGCTGCACGAAGAGGTTGTGCACGCCGCTCTCAAGCTCGGTCTCGACCACAGCGTCGCCAGCCGTGATCCTGACCCTGGTGCTCGATGTCGCGAGATAGCCGATTCGGCCCCACCACGACCAGTTGAAGACCGGGTCCACCAACGGGATGGTCACGGCCTTTCCTCCGACCACCCGCCAGCCGCAGTCACGCACCGGACCTGCTTCACCCGTGGTGCCGTTGATCACCGCCTGGCGGACGTGACCTCCTGAGTCCAGTACGGCCAAGCGGGGGGTCGTGTCCGGGAACCTGAACTTGTCCGACACGAGCGGCAGGAGTCTGCGGGTGGTGTTGTAGGGCTGCGAGTAGCCGGGGATCACCGTGGCGGGGACCGCCTGGTCCGCCACCGGGATCTGGTCCTCCTCGCTCACGCTCTCCTGGACGTTCTCGACGTACGCAGCGCCAGGATGATTGTTGTGCCAGATGTGCGCGTAGGTGGCCGAGCTGATCAGGCCACTGAGGCAGACGGCCGCGACGAGGACGAGGGCCACTGGTGCCAGGGCATGGATGCGCAGTGGCAACAGAGGTCCCTGCCGCGGAATGCTGGACTCGGCCGATCCGGGAACTTCCATGGTGATGAGTCCCAGGCAGAGCACCAGGATCACCGCCACATCGGTCAGGTAGCGGTATTCGGCGCCGATGAATGCTCCCGCGATCTGGGCACGGCTCGTGAGCAGCAGCACGTATGCCAGGACCGCGTAGCCGCAGAAGAACAGCACCGCCCGACCTGTGCGCTCTCGCAGGAGGAAGCACGTCACGACGATCAGGACGAGCATGATTCCCGAAACCGCGGCAGCCAGCGCCGGGGGGTCGGCGTACCCCGTCGGCGGATTCGAATCGAGCCACGTCCATGGGCCTCCCACCGCACCACTGGACAGGGACGAGCCCAGCATGGTCTCGGCCAGGTCGGAGGCGACAGATCGGCCGGCACTGTCGGTGAATACCTGGGGGACCTGAGTCAGGTAATAGGCGGTGTAGACGAACGCCAGAATGCCCACGGTCGTCGCTGCGGGCCAGAATCGTGCGAGAGCAGCTCGCACGCGCTGAACTGGGGAGCCACTCACGAAGTACCCCAGCAACAAGAAGACCAGCACCGGCAGGACCAACAGGGTCTTGACATAGCAGAGCAGCCCGAACGCGAGGGCGCCCAGCGTCGCGGCGAGCCAGCTGGTGCGCCCGGTCCTCAAGTAGCTGACCCAGGCTCCCACTGCGAGGAAGCAGGCGACTTGCCAAGGCAGCTGGTTGAGACTGGCAGCCCACCACATGAATGCAGGCATCACGATCGCAGTCGTGAGGTAGATCCCCAGAGGCGCCAGGACTGCCCAACGGGGGCTGAACAGCCGCACGAGCATCCAGAGGCAGGCCAGGCTCGCGAGCGCCTGGAGTCCGAGCGTGATCGTGGCGGCCAAGGCCCAATTCACGTGGCCGCTCTCTGCCACGACCCACGCCACGAACCGCCCGAAGGGAATGAACTGGCTGTCCAAGGGTGCGCTCAGGTAGCTCCAGCTCAGCCCATCGGCTCGCGCGTCGTAGAGGAGCCGGTAGTCGTCGGTGTAGAACCAGCTCGGGTAGAGCGCCCATGCGCGGAAGACCAGCTGAAGAGCGATCATCCCGACCCCGACGGGCACAACAGGATGCACGAGTCGCTTGGTGTCGTCTCCCATGGTGTTTTCGGAGTCTCGACCACGGGGCCCTCGGTTGAGAATCACGGGGCGACTATCTCATGGCTCGCTCCCTTGTCAGCGGACGAGAACATGTTTCAGAATGTGTGATGAGGAAAGACGAACCAACCGGTAACTTGCTGCTAGTCTTTGGCAACTCATTCAATCCCTGGGGAGGGTACTAGTGCGTAGGATCATCAGTTGGGTGCTGCTCGGGTTGGGTGCATTCCTGCTCGTCACCGCGGTGGTGGCGAAGGTGTGGGCGCCCGGACAGATCGAGCGAACGCCGCTCGACACCAACGCGACGACGCGACTCGCGGGCACAGCCGACAAGCTGAACCCGTCCACCGGGAAGATCGAGGACCTCGACGTCCGGGCGACCAGCTTCACGAAGGCAGACTCGAAGAAGTCCGACAACGACGTCGTGGTCTTCGTCAACACCACCTGCCTGGTGGTGGACAAGCCCGACACGGCTGACTGTGGTGAGGAGGGAGTCGACAAGAACGCCGACCCCAACGTCATCAGCATCACGACTGAGGTGTTCGCGGCCGATCGCTACACCGGACTCGCGGTGAACGGGGAGAAGTACCTCCCCGCCGACGCGGAAGAGCGTGAGGGCCTGCAGAACAAGTTCCCCTTCAACACCGAGAAGAAGGACTACGAGTACTGGGACGGAATGCTCGGAGAGACCGTCACTGCGGCGTACGACGGCACCGAGAAGGTCGACGGGCTCGAGACGTACAGGTTCAAGATCAAGGTCGAGGACGAGCCGGCCGAGGTCACCTCGGGCATCGACGGCATCTACAGCACCGACACGACGATCTGGATCGAACCCAAGACGGGCGCGATCGTCAACCAGGAGCAGCACGAGGTGCGCACCCTGGAGAACGGTGACCCCCTGCTCGACCTCGACCTGGCCTTCACCGACAAGCAGGTCGAGACGAACGTGGACGATGCGAAGGACAACGTCGCCCAGTTGGACCTGCTGACCAGCACGGTTCCGCTGCTGGGCTTCATCCTCGGGCCGATCCTCATCGTGATCGGGGTGCTGGGTCTCGTCCTGTCTCGGCGCAGGGAGCGCACTCACGCCGCCTGATCCAAGCGTGTCAACCTCTGATGGCGTCGGTCCTGCGGGCCGACGCCATCAGTCACTCTGGTCTCGGAGCCTGCCCCAGAGCAACTCGTTGCGGAGCAGCTCCAGCAGCTCCTGCAAGTCCGCGACGGTGTGCTGCGAGGCCCGTGACCGCGCGGTCACGATCGTCTGGTCATCCTCGGTGCAGGTGCCGATCGCCACATCGAAGGACGTGCGGGGCGCTGGGTAGAGCTCGAGGGACCGCACGGAGCGCGGGAGCTCCACGAGGCCCACCGTGGCGAACATCAAGGGCGACAACTCGCGAGACTGGTTGACCTGCGCGGCGACACGCCGGGCGTTGTAGCGACGGGTCGCCCGGGCGCCTGCCGACATGACGCGCGCGATGTGGACGCGCCCACGAAGTCGGATCGAGGCGAAGACATCAGAGAG
>JAKDNC010000254.1 GCA_030452025.1 Nocardioides sp.
CTACGCCAAGTTCCTTCTCGGCAACGAGCGCGTGGGCGTTGCGCCGGTCGGCGCCACGAAGCGCGTCCTGGCCAACGCGAAGCAGTGGGCCTCGGCGATCTCCACGCCTGAGGGCACCCTCCTCGACGACCCGGCCACCCGCTCCCGGATCACCGAGCTGGAGAACGACCTGCTTGCGCTCGAGCTGACCGTGCTCCGCGTCGCGGCGCACTCCTCCGACGGCAAGCCGCACCCGGCCTCCTCGGTGCTCAAGCTGCGCGGCACCGAGCTGCAGCAGGACGTCAGCGAGCTGGTGATGGACCTGGCCGGGCCGGCCTCCGCGGCGTCCGGGGCCGGCGATGATTCGTCGCTGCCGGAATGGGCGCGCCTCTCCACGCCGAGCTATCTGAACCTGCGCAAGGCATCGATCTACGGCGGATCCAACGAGGTCCAACGTCAGATCATCTCGCGCACGATCCTGGGACTGTGAGGGGCTGACATGGATTTCACCTATGACGACGAGCAGCAGGCGCTGCGCGAGGCCGTCCGCGGCCTGCTCGGCAAGACGTACGGCGACTACGAGACGCGCCGCCGCACGGTGGCGGAGGACCCCGGTTTCGACGAGTCCATGTGGGGCCGTCTCGCCGAGATGGGCGTGCTGGGACTTCCCTTCTCCGAGGAGGACGGCGGCGTCGGGGCCGGACCGGTCGAGGTCGCGATCGTGGGTCAGGAGATCGGCCGGGTGCTCGCGCCGGAGCCGTTCATGACCTCGGTCGTGGTCGCCGGCGGGCTGGTCGCAGCTGCTGGCAGCGCCGAGCAACGCGCCGACGTACTCGGTGGGCTCGCTGCGGGCGAGAAGGTCCTCGCGTTCGCCCACGCCGAGGCGGGAAGCCGCTGGGTCGACACCGCCAGCGACGTCACGGCGAAGGCGAGCAGCGATGGCTGGACCGTCTCGGGCACCAAGGAGCCGGTCCCGCACGGCGCCCGCGCCGACGTACTCGTGGTGAGCGCGGCCCTGCCCGACGGCGGCACCGGCCTCTTCCTGGTCGACGGGGATGCTGCCGGGGTGAGCCGCACCGGCTACGCCACCCACGACGGTGGACGCGCCGCCCGGATCGACTTCGCGGATGCCTCGGCGGTGGCTCTCGGCGACGGCGACCAGAGCGCGACGATCGGGAACGTGCTCGACCACGGGCGGATCGTCGCGGCCAACCAGGCAGTCGGCGCCATGGAGATCGCACTCGAGGCGACCTCTGACTACCTGAAGAGCCGCAAGCAGTTCGGAGTCACGCTCAACACGTTCCAGTCCCTCACGTTCCGGGCCGCGGACATGTACGTCTCCCTCGAGCTGACCCGCAGCATCGTGGCCTGGGCGACGATGGTCCTCGCCGTCGAGGACGCCGACCCGACCGATGTCGCCGACGCGGCGTCGCGGGCCACCGTGCAGGTGAGCAAGGCGGGGCGGCACATCGGCAAGGAGGCGATCCAGCTGCACGGCGGGATCGCGATGACCGCGGAGTACTCCGTCGGCGCCTACACCAACCACCTCACCGCCCTGGACCACCTCTTCGGCGACGGAGCGAACGAGTTGCGCAAGCTCACCGCCTCGGTGACCGGGCACGAGGAGGTCGACCCGCTGGCCTGAGTCAGCGTCGGGCCCCGTGCCGGCTTCGTCCACGGTCCCGGTCCGGGATGGGTGATTGTGCCCATACCGGGCCGGGACCGGATGCGTCGTAGGACCGATGCGAAGGCCCGGTCGCCCTACCTAGCGTGGAACTCCCACATCCCAGGAGGAGCCATGGACACCACGCACATCGAGACCCTCGTCATCGGGGCAGGGCAGGCCGGGTTGGCAGTCGGCCATCACCTGCAACGCCACGACCGGGAGTTCGTCATTCTCGACGCCGCCACCCGCATCGGGGACCAGTGGCGCAGGCAGTGGGACACGCTGCGGCTCTACACCCCGACGAAGTACGACGGACTTCCGGGCATGCCCTTCCCCGGCAAGGCGTGGTCGTTCCCCGGCAAGGACGCGGTCGGCGACTACCTCGAGCAGTACGCCGCACAGTTCGCGCTGCCGATCCAGCTCGACACCAGGGTGGAGGCCCTCGACCCCCGACCCGACGGCGGCTACATCGTGAGCACCCTCGGCGGCCGATTCACCTGCGACAACGTCGTCGTCGCGACGGGGACCTTCGGCAGGTCCCCGCGCGTGCCGTCGTTCGCCAGCGCGCTCGACCCGGCGATCCTGCAGCTCCACTCGAGTGAGTACCGCCGCCCCGGACAGCTGCGCGACGGGCCGGTGCTGGTGGTCGGTGCCTCCCACTCCGGGACCGACATCGCGCTCGAGGTGGCCCAATCACACCCCACCACCCTGGCCGGCCGGGACTGTGGTCAGATCCCGTTCCGGATCGAGGGGCCGCTCGGGCGAGTGCTGTTGCCGGCGGTGATCTTCGCCTGGCGGCACGTGCTCACCCGGCGCACCCCGATCGGGCGCAAGGTGATGCCGGAGATCCGTTTTCACGGCGGCCCGATGATCCGGGTGAAGCGCTCCGACCTGGCCGCCTGCGGAGTGGAGCGGATCACCGGGCGGGTCACCGGCGTCGAGGACGGCCGCCCCCTCGTCGACGGCGATGCCCGCGATGTCGCCACCGTGGTGTGGGCGACCGGCTTCCGGCAGACCTTCGACTGGATCCACATGCCGATCGTGGCCGAGGACGGTTGGCCGGCCGAGATGCGCGGCGTGGCCGAGAAGGCGCCTGGACTGTTCTTCTGTGGGCTGGCCTTCCAGTTCGCGTTCAGCTCGATGGTGCTGCCGGGAGTGGGTCGCGACGCCGGTTTCGTGGTGGACCAGATCCTCGACCGGACCGCGCCCGCGAAGCGGGCCGGACACAGCGCGGGACCGGCAGGTGACCATCCCGCGCGGGCGGCCTGATGTCACCCACCACACACATCGGCGTATCCTCGGAGGCGGAGGTTCGCGCGATGGGCGTGGTCGACGATCTGGTGCACGCTCGGGAGAGGTTCGAACGCGGTGATCTTGGCGCCGCCTTCGAGGCATGGACCAACGTCACGCCCGAGGCTCTGGCGCAGGCGGACCTGGACGAGCTCGCCACGGCCGCGTTCCTGCTCGGGCGGCGCGAGGTCGCGGTGCAGGCGCTGCAACGCGCCTACGGCCTCCAACTCGAGGCAGGTGAGACCGCCGCGGCCGTGCGGAGCGCGTTCCGGCTGTGCATGACCTTCGACACCGGTGGTGAGTCGGCGGTGGCGGCGGGCTGGGCGGCCCGCGCCCAACGCCTTTTGACGGACGTCGAGGGCGATGTCGTCGAGCGGGGCTACGTCGCGTTCTTGCAGATGTCCCAGCGGGTCGGCGCCGCCGACTGGGCCGGCGCCGAGGAGCTGGCCGGCTCCGTGGTCGACCACGGGCGTCGGCACACGGACTGTGACCTGATGGCGATCGGTCTGGCCGCACAGGGACGGCTGCGGCTCTACGCCGGGCGAGTGCCGGAGGGCCTCGCCCTGTTCGACGAGGCGATGGCGGCGGTGGCCTCGGGCGAGGTGTCGCCGATCTTTGCCGGCAACGTCTATTGCGTGATGATCGAGGGCTGCCAGGAGGTGTCGGACCTGGGTCGGGCCTCGGCCTGGACCACCGCGCTCACCCGCTGGTGCTCCGCGCAACCGGGGCTGGTGGCCTTCACCGGCCAGTGCGCGGTGCATCGCGGCCAGATCATGAGGCTGCACGGAGACTTCGCTCGAGCGATAGATGAGTTCGACGCCGCCGTGGAGCGGTATGTCGCGGCCGGGACGACCGAGGCCGCAGGGCTGGCGTTGGCCGAACGCGGTGACGTCTTCCGGATCCTCGGTGACCTGGACGCTGCCGAGGCGAGCTACGACCAGGCCGCCGACCACGGCCACGAGCCACAGCCTGGACTGGCTCTGTTGTGGCTGGCCCGGGGCCGGAGCCGGGCCGCGGTCGCCGCGACCCGGCGGATCCTGGGCGAGGTGGGTGACCCCGTGCACCGGTGCCGGATACTGCCTGCGGCGGTGGAGATCATGGTGGCGGCCGGTGCCGAGGCGCTCGGGGAGGCTCGCACCTTGGCCGCGGAGCTCGAAGAAGTCGCGGCGTCGTTCGGCTGCGCGGCGGTGCAGGCAATGGCGGCGCATGCACGCGGTCGGGTCGAACTTGCCGATGGCGACGCATCAGGCGCACTCCCCTACCTGCGCAAGGCCTCGGCAGTGTGGGCCGTGATGGACAACTCCTACGAGGTCGCCCGGGTGAGGGTCCAGGTGGGGCTCGCCCTGCGCGCATTGGATGACCTGGACTCAGCGGACCACGAGCTCGACGGAGCCCGGCGTACCTTCGTGGAGCTGGGCGCCGAGCTCGAGGCCGACCAAGTGGCCAGGTTGCTCGCGCCGGACGCGCCGCCCGACGGACTGACCGCGCGGGAGGTGGAGGTGTTGCGGATCGTGGCTTCGGGGCGCAGCAACGCCCGGATCGCAGCTGATCTGGTGCTCAGTGAGAAGACGGTGGCCCGGCACCTGAGCAACATCTTCACCAAGCTGGACCTCACCTCGCGCACCGCTGCCGCAGCGTATGCGTTCGAGCACGACCTGGCCTGATCAGGCTCAGTCGGACCCGACGGCGAGCATCGCGTGGAAGGGCGAATCGCCAACCACGTCGCGGCGTTCGCGATGGCGCTGGATGCCTTCGCCACGCACGGGCCGACCCGGGCCGACCTCGACATCGTCGCGGTGGGCCACCGGGTGGTGCACGGGGGCGAGCTGTTCTCCGCGTCCGTGCTCATCGACGACGACGTGCTGGCCGCCATCGGCGACCTGATCCCGTTGGCGCCGCTGCACAACCCCGCCAACCTCGACGGCATCGCCGGCGCACGGGAGCACTTTCCGGAGCTGCCTCACGTCGCTGTCTTCGACACCGTCTTCCACCAGAGCCTGCCCGAGCCGGCCTACACCTACGCACTCCCCCGCGACTGGGTCGCCGACCACGCGATCCGCCGCTACGGCTTCCACGGGACGTCGCTCTCGTTCGTCTCTCGGGCCGCCGCGTCCCTGCTGGGCAAGGCACAGGATGAGGTGGACCTCATCGTGGCCCACCTCGGCAACGGCGCCTCGCTCACTGCTGTCCGTGGGGGCGAGTCGGTGGACACGTCGATGGGGATGACCCCGCTCGAGGGGCTGGTGATGGGCACCCGCTCCGGCGACGTCGACCCCGCCCTGCACGCCCACCTGCAGCGCGAGCTCGGCTGGTCGCTGGACGAGATCGACCGGATCCTCAATCGCGAGTCCGGGTTGAAGGGAATGGCAGGCGAGAACGACTTCCGCGAGGTCCTGCGGATGCGTGCGGAGGGCTCCGAGGCGGCGGCGCTCGCCTTCGACGTCTACTACCACCGGCTCCGGAAGTACGTCGGCGCCTACTACGCCGTGCTCGGCAGGGTCGACGCGATCGTTTTCACCGGTGGGGTGGGCGAGAACGCCGCGCCGGTGCGCGCGACCACGCTCGAGGGGCTGGGACGCCTCGGGGTCGTCGTGGACCCCGATCTCAACGCGACGCGCTCCGGTGCCGCTCGGGCGATCTCGACACCGGACTCCGAAGTGTCGGTCTTGGTGGTGCCGACCAACGAGGAGTGGGAGATCGCGCAGCAGTCCGTGGCCGTCATCTCCT
>JAKDNC010000255.1 GCA_030452025.1 Nocardioides sp.
GGCAACGAGGGACTCCTATGACAGTGACTGCCGACTGAGCGTAGTCTGCCTGTCGGGGGTTGGGCCGAGTGGAGGAGAACGTCGGATGAGCCGTACGTCGGTGCAGTTGCGCGAAGCGTGTCTGGAGGACGCCGCGAAGCTCGCGGAACTCTGGATCGACGTCACCAGACGAGAGCCCAACGACAAGATGGTGGCCGACATGGAGCTCGTCATCGACCGGGCCATGGGGGAGTCCGACGACAGGCTGGGCATCGCCGAGAGCGAGGGCGAGGTCGCCGGCGCCGTCTATCTGCGGGCCACCACGATCTCACCGGTCCATCTCGAGCCCGTCGTGCACACCCTCGCGCCGCACGTCTTTCCCCAGTTCCGTCGCCGGGGCGTGGGCCACGCCCTGATCGAGGCCGGGGTCGAGTTCGCCGAGGAGCGGGGGATCAGCCACGTCGCCGGCGCCTCGTTGAGCAGCTCGCGCGAGGCCCACAGGTTTCTGGCCCGGCTGGGGATGGGCCCGCAGGCCGTCTTCCGGATCGCCGCGACCCACGTCGTACGCGCCAAGCTGACCCCACGCCGTCCGGTGCGGGTCCAGCCCAACCGTCAGCCGCTGGGCCAGGTTCTTGCGCAGCGGCGCTCGCTGCGCCGCCGCCGCGAAGCGGTTTGATCCAGATTCCCCGCTGAGCCCCCTCGCAGCTCAGCCAGGCGGGTTGGCGATCAGTGCACAGGTGATCCGCGCGGTGCACACGCGCTTGCCGCGGTCATCAGTGATCACGACCTCCCAGCTGGCCATCGAGCGGCCCAGGTGGACCGGGGTCGCCACCCCGGTGACGGTGCCGGACGTGGCCGAGCGGTGGTGCGTGGCGTTGATGTCCACGCCGACCGCGATCTTGTCCGGGTGGGCGTGCATCGCCGAGCCGATCGAACCGAGGGTCTCCGCGAGTACGACGGACGCCCCGCCGTGCAGCAGGCCGTAGGGCTGGGTGTTCCCCTCGACGGGCATCGTGGCGACCACCCGTTCGGCACTGAACTCGACGATTTCGACGCCCATCTTCTCGTTCAGGCTGCCGACGCCGTCGGGCATGGCTGCGGTCCATTCCTCGATCGAGGGGTTCGTGGGAGCAGGAGTCGTGGAGGGATCGTTCATGGCCTCATTGTGGCCCACGAGAAGATTGTCGCCGCCACTGGATAGAGTCGCGACGTGGCTGAGAACACCGAGGACAGGACCGACAAGACCGTGACCGCCCAGACGCCCCGTCTACTCCTGCTCGATGGCCACTCGCTGGCCTACCGTGCCTTCTTCGCGTTGCCGGTGGAGAATTTCTCGACCAGCACCGGACAGACGACCAATGCGGTCTACGGGTTCACCTCGATGCTGATCAACGTGCTGCGCGACGAGCAGCCCACCCACATCGCGGTCGCGTTCGACCTCTCGCGTCAGACCTTCCGCCTCGCGGAGTACAGCGAATACAAGGCCAAGCGGAACAAGACACCGGACGAGTTCAAGAGCCAGCTGCCGCTGATCCAGGAAGTCCTCGACGCGCTGCACATCGAGTGGCTCACCATGGAGGGCTACGAAGCCGACGACATCCTGGCCACCCTCACCACCCAGGCGCTCGACCAGGACATGGAAGTCCTCATCCTCACCGGTGACCGTGACTCCCTCCAGCTCGTCACCGGCCGGTCCACCGTGCTCTATCCGATGCGTGGCGTCTCCGACCTGGCCCGGATGACTCCCGCGGCTGTCGAGGAGAAGTATGCCGTCCCGCCGCAGCGCTATCCAGAGATCGCGGCCCTCGTCGGGGAGGACTCCGACAACCTGCCCGGCATCCCCGGGGTGGGCCCGAAGACGGCGGCGAAGTGGATCAACACCTACGACGGTCTCGAGAACATCATCGCTCGAGCCGACGAGATCAAGGGCAAGGCGGGGGAGAGCCTGCGCGCCCACCTGGGTGACGTGATGCGCAACCGCCGGCTGAACGCGCTCGTGCGCGACCTCCAGCTCGAGGTCGGCCCGGCCGATCTCGACGTGAAGCCGTGGGACCGTCACGAGGTGCACACCCTCTTCGACGGTCTCGAGTTCCGGGTGCTGCGCGACCGCCTCTTCGAGACGCTCGAGTCCGAGGAGGTCATCGACGACAGCGGCTTCGATCTGGCCACCACCCGGCTCGGCGCCGGCGAGGTCACGGCGTGGCTCGAGGAGCATGCACGTACGCCGGACCAGCGGGTCGGTGTCAGTGTCCAGGGCTCGTGGCGCTCGGGCAGCGGCGAGGTGTTCTCGGTCGCTTTCGCCGCCCCGGACGGAACGGCCGCCTGGATCGATGCCGGTGAGGTGACTCCCGAGGACGATGCGGTCCTCGCTGACTGGTTCGGTGAAGCCACGATCGCCAAGGTGCTTCATGACGCGAAGGGCCCGATGCTGGCCCTCGCGGCCCGGGGGTGGGACCTGCGAGGCCTGACCAGCGACACCGCGCTCGCGGCGTACCTCGTCCGTCCCGACCAGCGTTCCTACGACCTGGCCGACCTGACCTTGCGCCACCTCAAGCGCGAGCTCCGTGCGGACTCGGCCGACGCCGGACAGCTGAGTCTCGACGTGGAGGAGGAGTCCGGGGCCGCAGAGACCGCGATGCTGCACGCCCGCGCCGTGCTCGACCTTGCGGCGGCCCTCGACGGCGAGGTGGAGGAGCACGGGGGCACTGAGCTCCTCGCGACGGTGGAGCTGCCGCTGGTCGACGTGCTCGCGGAGATGGAGCGGATCGGCATCGCGGTCGATGTGGACCAGCTCGAGGGCCTCGACGCCCACTTCGGGGAGGAGGTCAAGCGGGCCGCCGACGACGCGTTCGAGGTGATCGGCAAGGAGATCAACCTCGGGTCGCCCAAGCAGCTTCAGGTGGTGCTCTTCGACGAGCTGGACATGCCGAAGACCAAGCGGACCAAGACCGGGTACACCACCGACGCCGACGCGCTGGCCACGCTCTTCGAGAAGACCGAGCACCCGTTCCTGCAACATCTTCTGCGTCACCGCGACGTGATCCGGCTGCGCCAGACGGTCGAGGGCCTGCTCAAGACGATCGCCTCCGACGGCCGGATCCACACGACGTACAACCAGACGATCGCGGCGACCGGCCGGCTCTCCAGCACCGATCCCAACCTGCAGAACATCCCGGTCCGCACCGAGGAGGGCCGTCGGATCCGTGAGGGCTTCGTCGTCGGCGCGGGCTACGAATCACTGCTCACCGCGGACTACAGCCAGATCGAGATGCGGATCATGGCCCACCTCTCCGAGGACGCCGAGCTGGTCGAGGCGTTCCGCTCGGGGCGCGACTTCCACTCGATCACTGCGGCGAAGGTCTTCGAGACGGAGCCCGATGCGGTCACCACCGAGATGCGCGCCAAGATCAAGGCGATGAACTACGGCTTGGCCTATGGCCTCTCGGCCTTCGGCCTGTCCCAGCAGCTGCGCATCGAGCCGGCCGAGGCACGGGGCATGATGGAGGAGTATTTCGAGACCTTCGGCGGCATCCGTGACTACCTCAGCGGCGTGGTCGATGAGGCCCGACGGTCCGGGTTCACCGAGACCATCATGGGCCGACGCCGCTATCTTCCGGACCTGACCAGCGACAATCGGCAACGTCGGGAGATGGCCGAGCGGATGGCGCTCAACGCGCCGATCCAGGGATCAGCGGCCGACATCATCAAGGTCGCGATGCTCAACGTGCGCCGCGCCCTGGCCGAGTCGAGCCTGTCTTCGCGGATGCTGCTGCAGGTGCACGACGAGCTGGTCTTCGACGTCGCGGCGGGGGAGCGGGAGAGCCTGGAAGAGTTGGTACGCCGCGAGATGGCCGCGGCCGCCGAGCTCACCGTCCCGCTGGATGTCTCCGTCGGCACCGGCCGCAGCTGGCACGAGGCCGCACACTGACTCAGGCTTGCGCCGGGTCCTCGGTGGGGGCCTGGTCCTGGGGCAGCGGATGCGAGAGCAGATACATGCTCAGCGTGAAGAGCACGACGAGCAGGGTCACATCGGTGACGACCACGACGGCGAGCAGGCCCTCGAGCGTGTCGGCCAGCATGCCGAGCCCGACCAGGACCACCAGCGCGAACCAGACCAGGTAGATCGACTTCTGTCCCTGCCGGGCGAGCACCGAGTAGACCAGCAGCTGGAGCATCGACAACGCGGTGCCGAGGATCGCGAAGAGCCAGAGCCTGCCCTCGATCTCGTCGTATCCGCTGCCACCGACGAAGACCATCGCGACCCCGGAGATCGCGACGGCCGCGATGATGGCGCACGTCCCCAGCAGTCCGACCAGGCTGAGACTCCTGGTCAGGGCGCGCCTGCGCTCCCCGGCGGTGGCCATCGCCGGGAAGGCGAGCACGACGACGAACTGCGGGAGGAAGAGGACCGCCTTGGTCAGGATCAGCCCGGCGGCGTAGAGCCCCGCGTCGTGTGAGTCCAGGACGTTGCGGGCCACGATCACGTCGACGTTGGAGAGCGCGAAGAAGGCCAGGAGGGCCTGGGAGTTGTGGATCGACTCCTTGATCACGGGCCCGGCCGAGTGTCGAGCGCTGATCTGGCCGGGCACGCGGTTGGTTCGCAGGGCCCACCAACCGACCACGATCGGCGCGAACTGGCCCAGGGTGACTCCGAGCATGGCGTTGAATTCGGTGGGCTGCCAGGCGATCAGCACGAGCCCGATGGCCAGTCGCGGCAGGCCGTTGGCGACGTACATCATGGCGAGGGGCAGCCAGCGCCGCTCGCCCTGCAGGATGCCTGCCTGACCGCCCATGATGGTCATCGGGACCGCAGTCACACTGACCAGGAACGCGACGGGAAGGCTCTCGAGCCGCAGCACGATGTTGGTCACCGGCGTGAGCACCAGGAGGAGGGCGCCCAGTGCGAAGGCCGCGCGGTAGGTGACCCGCATGATCGTGTGCTCGATCTGGCCGACGTGGTCGGGGTCGGCGGAGATCCTCCGGGCGGCGGTCGCCTGCAACCCGAGCTGGAGCACGCTGAAGACGAGCAACGTGGCCATCAGGCTGGCCAGGGCCCCGTAGGCCTGGGGGCCGAGCACCCGGGCGGAGATCATCGTGAAGCCGTAGGTGCCGACGTTCATGATGCCGAAGGCCACAGTGATCGAGCCAGCACCCACCAGCCACTTGGGCAGGCTCCCCGTCGTCTTCACCACGCTGGGGAGTGTTTCACAGGCGTGGACACCGGATCGATCTGCCTACCTATACCTTTGGCCCCCATGGAGCAGCACCGGGCGCCCGTCGAGCGGGTGAAGTCGAGCTTGCCGTGGCTCTGGTCGGCCGCGTTGGCTGTTGTGATGCTCGGCCCTGCCCTGTTCCTGCCGGGCTACGTCCTCAGCTACGACATGGTGTGGGTGCCCGACCTCTCGTTGCGACCGGACTTCCTGGGCTTGGGCACCGCGCTGCCGAGGGCGGTCCCCTCCGATGCCGTTGTCTCGGTGCTGGATGAGGTCATCCCGGGGATGGTCCTGCAGAAGGTGGTCCTCGCCGCTGCCCTGATTTGGGCTGGGGCGGGCGCCGCGCGAATGGTCGACGGACTCCCAGTGTTGGGACGGTGTGTCGCCGCTTCGTTCTACGTCTGGAATCCATTCGTCATCGAGCGGTTGGTGATCGGCCACTGGACCGTGTTGGTCGCGTATGCCTG
>JAKDNC010000256.1 GCA_030452025.1 Nocardioides sp.
CGTGCGCTCGTTCACGCCACGCAAGACCACCCACACAAACATCACAAGAGCCCGAGTCGGCACGGGTTGACGACAGGCCGTCGTCAGTTCGTGCCGACTCGGCCCGTTTGGAAGTCAGTTCGTGCCGACCCGGGCCGCGTTGAGGTCAGTTCGGGAGGTCTCCGGTGAAGTAACGCTGCAGCGACGGAGCGAAGGTCGCGACCAGCAGCTCTTCGGACATCGAGGCGAGCGGCTCCACCTCGAGGACGTAGCGCAGGATGACGAGCCCGAACATCTGCGAGGCAACCAGCGCCATCCGACGCTCCGGCTCGTCGAGGTCGAGCCCCTTCCCGAGCGGCCCGAGGACCATCCCGAGGAACCCGTCCTTGATCATCTGCTGGCCGTCCGGCTCGAAGACACCGCGCGCAACGCCCAACAAGGACAGGCGGATCTCGGCGTCGCCCCAGACCTTGACCACGACCCACATCAGGTTCTCCCCCGCCGCGTCGGCGCCACCGGCGATCACGGGGGCCATCTCCTGCCGGGGATCGACCTTGATCGCCATCGCGGCCAGGAAGAGATCGTCCTTGTTCCCGAAGTAGTGATGCACGAGTGCAGGGTCGACCGAGGCCCCGGTCGCGATCGCGCGGATCGACGTACCAGCGAAGCCACGCTCGGCGAAGAGTGCGCGTGCCTGCGTCACGATCGCAGCCTTCGTGTCCGGTGATCCGGGGCGACGACCGGGGCCGCGGGAGGCGCTCACGTCAGCAGCCCGAGGTGGCGGCGGGCGAACTCAAGGGACTCGCGCAAGTCACTCTCGCGCTGCTTGGCCGAATCAGCCCGCCGAGTGTTGATCTCGACCACCACGTGGCCGGTGAACTGCCGGGTGGCCAGATGCTCGAGCACCTCCCGGGCACGCTGGCTCCCCCGACCGGGGACGAGGTGCTCGTCCTTCGCAGATCCGGATCCGTCGGTCAGGTGCACGTGACGCAGCGTGTCACCGAGCCGCATCGCCATCTGCACCGCGTCCGACTGCGAAACCGCCGAGTGGGAGAGGTCGATGGTGGTGTGGGCATAGTCCTCCTTCGAGGGATCCCACCCGGGCAGGTAGACCTCGACGCCACGGCGCGAGGTGGCGCGCCACGGATACATGTTCTCCACCGCGAAGGCGATCCCGGTGGACTCCTCGAGGCCGGCGATACCCTGCACGAACTCGCGCGCGTAGTCCCTCTGCCACCGGAACGGCGGGTGGACGACGACCACGTCGGCGCCGACCGTGTGCGCCATCTCCGCCGAGCGCTCGAGCTTCCCCCACGGGTCGCTGCCCCACACCCGCTGAGTGATCAGCAGGCAGGGCGCGTGCAACGCACAGACGGGTACGCCGTGGTGCTCGGAGAGCCGCCGGATGGCGCTCGGCTGCTGACTCAACGAGTCGATCCCGACCATCACTTCGACCGCGTCGTAGCCGAGCTTCGCCGCATGGCCGAAGGCATGGGCGGTCGACTCGGGATAGACCGAGGCAGTCGAGAGACCGATCAGGGGCACCACGTCAGGCGGACCGGGGTCGGATCCCGTCGAGCACGGAAAGCTGGTCGAACCGCTCGAGGATGACGCCCTCGCGCAACGCCCAGGGGCAGATCTCGAGGCCGGAGACCTCAAAGATCTCCATCACCGCGGAGGCGACCAGGGCGCCGGGGACGATCTGGTGGGATCGGCTCGGGGAGACCCCGGGGAGACCGGAAAGCTCCTCGGGTGTCATCGCGATCAGCTTCGGGATCCACGTCTCGAGCGCCTCGCGCGGGAGCCGACGCGGCACCAGCGGGCCGTCGCCGGAGGGCGCGGCGCCACAGATGCGGGCCAGGGACCGGAAGGTCTTCGACGTCGCGGCGGCCCGGTCGGGCGGGCCCATCCGGAGCAGGTTGCCGGCGTCGCGGGCGACGTCGGCCCGGGTCTTGCGACGCAGGGTCCGGATCTCGTCGTCATCGGGCATGCCACCGGAGAACCAGTCCTTGGCCAGGCGAGCCGCCCCCAGCGGCAGCGACCACGCCACCTCGGGCGCCTCGTCCTTGCCGCCGGCGATCTCGAGGGATCCACCACCGATGTCGAAGACCGCCAGACGCCCTGCCGACCAGCCGAACCATCGGCGTACGGCCAGGAAGGTCAGCCGCGCCTCGTCCTCACCGGGCAGCACCTCGAGGTCCACCCCGGTCACCGAGCGCACGTGCTCGAGCACCGCGTCGGAGTTGGTCGAGTCGCGGACCGCGGAGGTGGCGAACCCGATGACCTCCTCGCAGCCCTTGTCCTCAGCGACAAGCAGCGCGGCCCGGCAGAATTCGGTGAGCGCGTCGACACCGGCCCGGGTCACCGCACCATCCGCATCGAGGTGCTCGGCCAGCCGCAGGGGCTCCTTGTGGGAGTAGGCCGGAAGCGGCGCGGCACCCCCGTGCGCGTCGACGACCAGGAGGTGTCCCGTGTTCGATCCGATGTCGAGCACGCCCAACCTCATCCGAGCGCCCTCAATCCCCTGAGTCTCGATCCACCGATCTCTCGCCTGCTCATGAAGACAACGGTATCCCCGGCCCGAGGCCGTATGGTGTTCCGGTGCCCGAAGTTCCCCTTGACTTTCCCCGTGCCTGGATCGAGTTCGAGGATCCGGCCGACGAGGAGCAGGTCTTCCGGTGTGACCTCACCTGGTTGACCTCGGACTACACCTGCATCTTCGGCGGCGGCTGCTCCGGGATCTACCGCGACTCCCCCGACGTGGGCTGCTGCGCCCTCGGAGCGCACTTCTCTGACAAGGACGACGAGTCGCGGGTGGCCGGTTTCGTCGACCAGCTCGACGAGACACTGTGGCAATTCCATCCAGGCCGCAAGGTCCGCAAGAAGGACTGGGTCGAGACCGACGGCGACGGCGACCGCAAGACACTCGCCATCGAGGTCGACGGCCAGTCCGCATGCGTCTTCCACAACCGCAACGACTTCTCCTCCGAGAACTGGGACGTCGGCGCCGGATGCGCCCTCCACGGCCTGGCCCTCCAGCAGGGGCGCAACCCACTCGAGACCAAACCCGACGTCTGCTGGCAACTTCCGATCCGTCGCACCTACCGCGAGGTCGAACGCCCGGACGGTACGTCGTACACGGAGGTCTCCATCACCGAGTACGACCGTCGTGGCTGGGGTCCAGGGGGCCACGACCTCGATTGGTACTGCACCGGGAACACCGAGGCGCACGTCGCGCCGGACCCGCTCTTCGTGACCAACGAGCCCGAGCTGACCGAGCTGATGGGCAAGCCGGCCTACGACGCCCTGGTCACCCACTGCGAGGCACACCTGCGCTCCCGTTCGGCTCTCGCGATCCACCCGGCCGACCCGCGCTGAACCCTTCGCACATTGGAGTCTCGACGTCAAGAGACCGGACCCCCGATGTGACGGAGGAATCATCGGGAGACCACAATGCAGGCATGCGCCTGGACCACATCTCATTCGCGGCCGGACCCGATGGACTCGCCGCCACAGCTCAGCGCGTGGGGGAACTGCTCGGCACAGAATTCGCCGATGGAGGCATCCACCCGCGCTTCGGAACCCGCAATCGCACTCTCGCACTGGCGGACAACACCTATCTTGAGGTCGTCGAGGTCCTCGACCACCCGGCCTCCGACAAGGCGCCGTTCGGCCAGGCCGTGCGGGCCCGCTCCGCCCTCGGCGGCGGCTGGATGGGTTGGGTCGTGGCGGTCGACGACATCGCCCCGGTCGAGCAGCGCCTGGGTCGCCAGGCGGTCGACGGCAACCGCCACCGCCCGGACGGCCAGCAGCTGCACTGGAAGCAGATCGGTGTCAACGGCCTGATCGCCGACCCCCAGTTGCCGTTCTTCGTCCAGTGGGTGTCAGAGAGCACCGACCACCCCTCCGCGGGCGGCACCGGCGACTACTCCTTGGCCTGCCTCGAGATCGCCGGTGACCCGCAGCGGGTCAGCGAATGGCTCGGCGAGACCGTCGAGGCCCCGCTCGAGGACGTCAAGGTCGAGTGGGTCGCACCGCACGGAACCCCCGGCATCATCGCCGCCAAGATCCAGACCCCACACGGCATCGTTCGCATCTAGTCGTGTCCCGGCCCACCGTCGCGGGTGCGGTGCCGAGCCCGAACATCTGGCATCACACCGCAACCTACGAGGTGGAGAACCACGCGGCCGACCGCGAGGGCTGCATCGAGACGGCCATGCGCGAGATCGCGGACTGGTCGGGACGGACCTTCCTCGACCTCGGCTGCGGCACCGGTTTCCACCTCCCCCGTTGGCGTGAGGCCGCGCGGGTGATCGGCGTCGAGCCGCATGCGGACCTGCTCGCGATCGCCGGGCGGCGTACCCGCCGGATGCAGCACCTGAGGCTGCTCCAGGGCGCCGCACAGGCGATCCCGCTGCCGGATGCGTCGGTCGACGTCGTGCACGCGCGCTGGGCCTATTTCTTCGGACCGGGCTGCGAACCCGGGCTGCGGGAGCTGCATCGCGTCGTCCGCCGTGGCGGGACGGCGTTCGTGATCGACAACGACCCGACCCGATCCACCTTCGGGACCTGGTTCCGGCGCGGATACCCCGGGATCGACGCCGCGTCCGTCGAACGGTTCTGGGCCACGCGCGGGTGGCACCGGCAACCACTCGACATCGGTTGGTCCTTCGAGAGCCGCGAGGACTTCGAAGCGGTGGTGCGGATCGAGTTCGATCCGGCCACTGCGGAAGCGATCATCAGCAGCCACCGGGGCACCTCGGTGGACTATGCGGTGAACCTGTGGTGGAGGAGTTTCTGAGCACAGGTATGCTGACTCGCATGAACACTCGTTGGTATGCGTATTTTTCGTCGGCTCTGGAGGGGCCCGCGTCTAGCTGAGCGCACACCACCACCTTCAGAGCCAACAGGGCGGAGACGTTTCTCCGCCCCTTCTCCATTTCGGAGGAGCGCCATTCGATGGCGGGTTCTGACCGGGCCCGCCGCACACAGACGGGATCCCCCACCGATGAACCAGACCACCACGGCGCCCAGCGACACCCCGGGCAGCACCCTGGGCGACACCCCGGGCACAGCCGACCTCCGCGTCCGCCGGTTCGAGGCGCTGCCCACCCCCCACGACCTGGCCGCCGAGCTTCCACTGACCGACGCACGGGCCGACGTCGTACGCCGGGGGCGCGATCAGGTGCGCGCCATCCTCGACGGCGTCGACGACCGCCTGCTGGTCGTCGTGGGGCCGTGCTCGATCCACGACACCGAAGCCGGCCTCGAGTACGCCGCCCGGCTCGCCGAACAGGCCGAGCGGCACCGTGACCGCCTGCTCGTGGTGATGCGGACCTACTTCGAGAAGCCGCGCACGACGGTCGGTTGGAAGGGCCTGGTCAACGATCCGCATCTCGACGGCAGCCACGACATCGCCACCGGACTGCGAGCTGCGCGGCGCTTCCTCAGTGACGTGGCGGACCTCGGTCTGCCGACGGCCACCGAGTTTCTCGAGCCGATCAGCCCGCAGTACCTCTCCGACCTGATCAGCTGGGGCGCCATCGGTGCCCGGACCACGGAGAGCCAGATCCACCGCCAGCTCGTGTCGGGCCTGTCGATGCCCATCGGGTTCAAGAACGGCACCGACGGCAGCCTCCAGGTCGCACTCGAC
>JAKDNC010000257.1 GCA_030452025.1 Nocardioides sp.
CCAATGAAGGAGGCACCTGATGCTGCAAACCCTGGACCTCGCGGTCATCGTGATCTATCTGTTGGCGACCGCCGTTCTGGGCCTCAAGCTCAGCGGCAAGCAGAAGGGACTCACCGACTACTTCCTGGGCGGGCGTGACTTGCCCTGGTGGGCGGTGTGCCTCTCGGTGGTCGCCACCGAGACCAGCGCGCTGACCGTGATCGGCATCCCGGTGATGAGCTACCTGGGGAACATCTCCTTCCTCCAGATGGCCATCGGCTACCTGCTCGGACGGATCCTGGTCGCATTCCTGATGCTGCCGCGCTACTACAACGGCGAGATGGTCACCGCCTACGCATACCTCGGCAAGCGGTTCGGCCCGAGCACGCAGACCACTGCCGGCATCACGTTTCTGGTCACTCGGCTGATGGCCGACGGCATCCGGGTGCTCGCCGCGGCGATCCCGTTGAAGCTGATCTTCGCGGGGATCGGCATCGACTTCAGCTACTTCACGATCATCGTCGTGCTCTCCCTGGTGACCATCGCCTACACCTTCATCGGCGGCATCCGTGCGGTGGTCTGGGTTGATGTTGCCCAGATGTTGCTCTATGTGTTCGGTGGGCTGCTGGCCATCATCGTGATCACCGGCGACATCGGGTGGAGCTGGCTCAGCGACGCTGCCAGCGCCGACAAGCTCAAGTTCTTCGTTTTCGAGGGCAACCCGATCACCGATGCCTCGACCCTCATCCCGTCGGTGATCGGCGGCGCCATCTTCGCGATGGCCTCGCACGGCGCCGCCCAGATCGTCGTCCAGCGGCTTCTCGCCTGCCGCACCAGGGCCGAGGCCCAGAAGGCGATCATCGCCTCGGGCGTCGTGGTGTTCTTCCAGTTCGCGATCTTCCTGGCCGTCGGGCTGGCGTTGTGGGGCTACTTCGGAAAGCAGAGCCCCGGGGAGCTGGGGCTGACCCGCGACGATGAGGTCTTCCCCAAGTTCATCATCGAGGGCCTGCCCGCTGGCGTCTCGGGCCTGCTGCTGGCCGGCATCCTGGCCGCCGCGATGAGCACCCTGTCCTCGTCACTGAGCGCGCTGTCGTCCTCGACGGTCACCGACGTGTACGGGCTGATCCGCAAGACCCCGATGACCGACGAGGAAGGGCTACGAGTCGGCCGTTGGGCCACGATCGGCTGGGGCCTCGCCTTCATCGCCCCAGCGGCGTTCTTCAAGAGCGACTCGGGCAGCATCGTCATCCTCGCCCTGGGAATCGCAGGCATCACCTACGGCGCACTCCTCGGCTCGTTCGCGCTCGGCCTGTTCAACAAGCGGGCCCGCACCGCGGACGCGAACATCGCCTTCGTCTGCGCGGCAGCAACCACGATGACCATGTTCGTCCTGGAGAAGTGGGTGCTCGCCGTGGACGGCGTTCCGCACGTGGTCGTCGCCTGGCAGTGGTACCCCCTGGTCGGCGTGATCGTCACCCTGGTGGTGGGCGGCCTGTTGTCGATGCGACACGGTAGTGATGCTTCGCCTGTCACCGTCCCCACGACCAACGCCGACCAGCCGCGGGTCTGATGTCGGGCGACCACCTCGGACTGCTGCACAAGGAGCTGCCCAACATGGAAATCGTCATCCTCGACGACGCCGACACGATCGGCCAGGTCGCGGCGGAGGAAATCTGCGTCCTGCTGGGGAGCAAGCCCGACGCAGTCCTCGGCCTGGCCACAGGCTCCTCGCCACTGTCCATCTACGACCACCTTGCTGCTCGGCATGCCGCGGGTGAGGTCACGTTCGCACGTGCCCAAGCGTTCACCCTGGACGAGTACGTCGGCCTCGGTCCAGACCATCCCGAGCGCTACCGCAACGTCATTGACAGGTCGTTCACCTCGCTCGTCGACCTCCCGCCCGGAGCCGTCCACAGCCCAGATGGCTTGGCCGCGGACATCCCTGCCGCGTGTGCGGCCTACGAGCGGGCCATCGCGGAAGCCGGGGGCGTCGACCTCCAGATACTGGGCATCGGCACTGATGGTCACATCGGGTTCAACGAACCAGGCTCTTCGCTGGCCTCGCGCACCCGGATCAAGACGCTCACCCGTGCGACCCGTTCCGACAACGCCCGGTTCTTCAAGGGCGACCTCGACTCGGTGCCCACACATTGCCTGACCCAGGGACTGGCCACGATCATGGCCGCCCGTCACGTGGTCCTCGTCGCGACCGGCCCGGGAAAGGCACTGGCGGTTCAGGAGCTCGTCGAGGGGCCTGTCAGCGCCATGTGGCCGGCGACTGTCCTGCAACACCACCCGCACGTGAGCGTGCTGCTCGACGAATCCGCCGCGAGTCGACTCCAGCTGGCCGACTACTATCGAGAGACCTACCGAGGGAAGCCTCCATGGCAGGGACTGTGATCCCGCCGCAGCCCCCGAGGTCCACCGCCGGCTGCGTGTTTGGAGCGACGTGCCCATGTTGATCGGTGCCGACTGCGTCGTCACAGGCGAAAAAGCTCTGCGGCCCGGATGGATCGATGTCGCCGACGGCCGTGTCGTCGCACTGGGCAGTGGGCCGCCACCCCGTCCCCCCGGGGTGGATCTCGAGGGGATCACGGTGGTGCCGGGATTCGTCGACACCCACGTGCACGGAGGCGGTGGAGGATCCTTCTCCGACGCCACGCGTGAGGCGACCCTCGCGGCGGTGGAACTGCACCGAAGCCACGGCACCACCTCACTGGTCGCGTCCCTGGTCTCGGCACCGCCCGCCGACCTGCTCCGGCAGGTCGACGTACTCGCCGCCCATGTCCACGACGACCTCCTCGCCGGCATCCACCTCGAGGGACCGTGGCTGTCGCCGCGCAGATGCGGAGCGCACGAGCCCTCGGCGCTGCGACACCCCGACCCCGCGGAGCTCGACGCCCTGCTGGCAGCCGGCCGAGGGGCCATCCGGATGGTCACCATCGCCCCCGAGCTCCCGAGGGCTGAGGCGGCCATCCAGCGCGCCGTCGGGGCCGGCGCCGTCGCCGCGGTGGGACACACCAACTGCACCTACGACCAGGCCCGTGCCGCGATCGAGGCCGGCGCCACCGTCGCGACCCACCTCTTCAACGCGATGCGGCCGGTGCACCACCGCGAGCCTGGCCCGGTGGTCGCACTGATGGAGGACGACCGGGTGACCCTGGAGATGATCACCGACGGTGTCCATCTCCATCCCGCGCTCTACCGGACAGTTGTGGCACGAGCCGGGAGCGCCCGCGTCTCCCTCGTCACCGACGCCATTGCAGCAGCCGGCATGCCCGACGGTGCCTACGAGCTCGGACCCCTGGCCGTTCACGTCGTCGGCGCGGTCGCTCGGCTGGCCGATGGCGACACCATCGCCGGGAGCACCGCCACGATGGACACCATGTTCCGCTTCGCGCACGCACAGGCCGGACCCGACCCCGATCAGGCGCTGATGGCCGCCGTGCATCAGACCTCCATCACCCCGGCGCGCGCGCTCGGCCTCCCCCACCAGGGCCTCGCCGTGGGTGGAGCCGCTGACCTCGTCGCGCTCGACGGCGCGTGCAACATCGCCGGCGTCATGCACCAAGGGAGTTGGACCCACGGCCCCGACGGCCGGTAGGCGCGCCCGAGACGATCGACATCAGGGTCAGCGTTTGCTTGCACAGCCACTGATCAGCCACCGAAGCGTGCCGCAGGAACTTGGCGCCAATTGACGCACGTCAAGGCCGCGACGAACCAGAACGCCTAACGTCGAAGACGCCACCCGCAGAGGGCGGATCACAACGGCAGAAGGGCCACGATCATGAACACCATCGACACTGTCATCCACACCATCCTGCGGGCTGAGGGCTTCTCCTGCCCCTCCTGCGTGGCCAAGATCGAGAAGCGCGTGGGGCGCCTGAGCGGCGTCCACGGGGTGAAGGTGCACTTCGCCTCCGCACGGATCGAGGTCGACCACGACATGTCAGTCACCGTCGACGACCTCGTCGCTGCCGTGGCCAAGGCCGGCTACACCGCCACTCCGGCAGCCTTCTGAGGCTGTGAACCCCACCCGCAACGCGACATCGACAAGGACTGAGCCAACATGAACCTGCTTCGCCGACTGACCACCGACAGGTGGACGATCCCGGCCGTCGCCGGCGTCCTGATCGTGGTCTCCCTCCTCGCGGACCGCATCGTGGACACCGCTACCGCCGGGGACCTCCTGATGGTCGCCGCGGCAGTGGTGGCTGGGACCCCGATCGTGATCAAGGCCGTCAACGCGCTGCTTGCCCGGGGGATCGGCATCGATCTCTTGGTCAGCGTCGCAGCGATCGGAGCGGTGATCATCGGCGAACACTGGGAGGCCGCCGCGGTCACCTTCCTGTTCGCCGTCGGGCACGCACTCGAGGCGGCGACCCTGAACCGGACGCGATCGGCGCTGGCGGAGCTCGTCGCCGTCGCTCCGGATGTCGCCGTGGTCATGCGCGACGGCAACCAGGTCGAGGTGCCGGCAGCACAAGTCGCCACCGGCGAGACCGTGCTGGTCAAGAACGGCGCCAAGGTGCCGGTCGACGGCATCGTCATCGACGGCACCGGAGGTCTCGACGAGGCCTCCATCACCGGTGAGTCCATCCCGGTGGAGAAGATCACCGGCGACAAGGTCTTCGCCGGCACCGTCTCCCGGGGCGGATTCCTGCAGGTCAGGGCGACCGGGGTCGGCGCGGACACCACGCTGGCCCGGATCATCCACCGGGTCGAGGAGGCCCAGGACGCCAAGGCCGCCACACAACTCTTCATGGACCGCTTCTCGGCCTGGTACACCCCCGCGATCATGGCCCTGGCGCTGGTGGCTGGCCTGGTCAGCGGTGATGTGGTCCTCGGGCTGACACTGCTGGTCATCGGCTGCCCTGGCGCACTGGTCATCTCGATCCCGGTCTCCATCGTCGCCGGCATCGGACGCGCCGCCAAGGACGGCATCCTGATCAAGGGTGGGGAGTTCCTCGAAACCTCCGCCCGGATCGACGTCGTCGCCGTGGACAAGACCGGCACACTGACCAGTGGCCGCCCGCACCTGACCGACGTCGTCGTACTGGATCCCGATCTGGACCGGGCACAGGTGCTGACCTGGGCTGCGCGTGCCGAAGCTGGCTCCGAGCACCCGCTGGCCCGCACGATCCTGGACGCGGCCGCAGCCGAAGGGTCCGCGATGCCCGGACTGCCCGAGGCCACCGAGCCGGTGCCCGGCAAGGGCATCGTGGCCACCACCGGCGACGGACGTGTCCTGATCGGAAACCTCGCGCTCCTCGAGCAGTTCAAGGTCGAGGGCACAGAAGCAGCACTCGTCGCCGAGGGGCTCGCCGCGCAAGGGCGCACCCCGATGATCGTCGCGGTGGATGACCGCGTGGTGGGTGTCGTGGCCGTCGCAGACGAGGTACGTCGCGACGCCCCCCGGATGGTGGCCCAGCTGCACGCCGCCGGGGTCGACAAGGTCGTGATGCTGACCGGTGACGCCCAGCTCGTCGCCGAAGCCGTGGGCGAGGCCACCGGGATCGACGAGATCCACGCCGGTCTGCTCCCCGAGGACAAGCTCGACGCCGTCCTCGCCCTCCAGGGTGAAGGTCACACGGTTGCCATGGTCGGCGACGGCGTCAACGATGCCCCGGCCCTGGCCACCGCCAACA
>JAKDNC010000258.1 GCA_030452025.1 Nocardioides sp.
AGCCGCCGTCGACCTCCGACCAGCTGAAGTGGGCCGGCGAGCAGTCGCTCTTCTGGAGGTCATAGATCTTGGCGAACGTCTTCGAACCGGCGACACCGTCGCTCGACAGGCCGTAGGCAGCCTGGAAGTTCTTCACCGCGGTCTTGGTCTGAGGGCCGAACTTTCCGTCGATGCCCATGTTGGTGCCGTAGCCAGCAAAACCGGCGACGCGAATCTGGAGCTCCTTGACGGCCGTGCCGCTGGCTCCCTCCTTGAGGGTGCCACTCCACGTGTAACACCCGTCGGCGTGGGCCGGGGCCGTGGTGGCCGTGCTTACCGCGGCAGCGCCGGCGACGACGAGGAAGAGTGATGCAATGAAGGCGAGCATGCGTTTGCGCATGGTGTTCTCCTGTTGTGTTCCCGAGACGGATCCGAAGATCCCTTGGATCCACCATGATCATTTTTCATCGGATTTGTGAAGGCCCAGGGGAGGGTTCAGGTCAGATTCTCCCTTTTCCGGCTCCGCGGCACACGCTCCCGGTGGGGACTTCCCTCGCATGGTGCGTCGGGCTACGTTCGAAACATGAGCCACGAACAGCTGGACCCCAGTGACACCTTGGACGACCGCGGCGTGGAGGACTACCTCGACGAGGGTTACTCCGCGCCCGAGAGATACCGCGGCGTCAACGCCAAGGGCGTGACCGCCAAGGAGGAGGTCGAAGGAGAGTCACTCGACGACAGGATCGCCCAGGAAGAGCCCGAGGTCTGGGAAGCGGTCGATGAGGACCCGCCGATCGAGGAGATCGATGACGCTGAGGGCCGCGAGGTCGGCGACGCGCGCACCGGGCGACTGATGGCCCCCGACGAGGGCCACCTTGAGGACGTGGACAGCGAAATGGTGGCCGAGGACGAGGGCATCGACGGCGCCGCCGCCTCGGCCGAAGAAGCCGCGGTCCACACCATCGAGGAATGACCCGGCCCCATCGTGCGCCACGGAGCCCTGGTCCGACACGTGGCGCTTGCGGTGTGGGCGATCGACATGGTCGAGGAGTGACTTCAGCAGGACCTCCCTCGGCGCGACAGCGTGAGTTGATCGACGCATGGTTCCCGGGCTGGGAGCTCGCGCGGGACCACTCCTGGAGTCTGATGGCTCGTGCCGTCCTCGAGATCACCCATGAGGGCGCGCGGTTCATCGTGAAGGCGGGTGGCCCCGCAGACGGACACATGGGACGAGAGATCCGTGCCCACCGGGAATGGCTGCAGCCCTGGTGGTCGATCGGGTGCGCTCCCCGGCTGGTCCGGGCAGACCCGGAGGTGAACCTGCTGGCCACGCGGTGGCTTCCGGGCCTGCTGGTCCACGGCGCTCCGGCGGCAGATGATCCCGACACCTTCGAACAGGCGGGACGGCTGCTGGGGCGGTTCCACCGGCAGAGCACGCAGTGGGACGAGGAGTTCGAGAAGCGCGAGAACGCGACAGCTCTCCAGCGACTGAACACGGAGCATCGGATCGCGCCGCAGGCGGTGGCGCAGCTTCGCGATGCGCTTGCGTCGTGGCCGGAACCTCCGGCGCAACTGGTTCCGACCCACGGAGACTGGCAACCACGCAACTGGCTGGTCCACGACGGGGTGGCGGAGCTGTGAACCTCAGTCGGCGTCAGGCGCGGAGGATCGTCGTGCGTGCACAGCTCCTGGACCGACCGAGTCGCAGGTGCCTCTGGGGGAGTGGCGGGCGAACCCCAGGTCCCTCGACGCGCCTTCTGTGGTCCCCTTTCCCCGGGCGCGCAGCGCTGCTCCGGCCGTACGACCGGCTGGTCCCGTGACTCGCCGATCCTGCACGACGATGCGGGTTGCGGTCGTTCGGGAGATCAAAGAGCTCGCGACGTGGCTCGGTCTGGAGACATACTTCCGGGAGAGTGACGACAGGCTGTGTTGTCGACTGCCAGGAGAACCATGACCGAACTGCCCGAAGCCTTCTACCTGCCGATCGGGGAGAACACCTTCGAATCCACGCGCGCCACGTCGAGCCCTTGGGACGAGACGATGCAACATGGCGGGCCGCCGGCCGGACTGCTGGCGCGCACGATCGAACAGGCGCGCCCCGACCCCGAGATGCCGATCGCACGGATCAGCGTGGACATGCTGGGCGGGATCCCGCAGGGCACGATCCGCACGGAGGCGCGCATCGTGCGCCCCGGCAAGCGGGTGGAAATGGTCGAGGCTTCACTGTGGGTCCAGGACAGGCTTGCGGTGACCGCCACCGCCTGGCGGATCCGCACATCGCCGGGAGCAACCCGGAGTCAGTGGAGGCCGCAGGAGCCGGCGGAGATCCCCGGGGAATGCGTGGATGAGTTCTTCGACGGTGTGAGTCCGGAGTGGGGCTATGGCCGGGCGATCGACTGGCGGTTCGTCAAGGGCGGATACAACGAGTTGGGCCCGGGATGTGTGTGGACCCGGCTGCGGATTCCGCTGGTGGCAGGTGAGGAGACCGGGCCCGTCCAGCGCATGCTCGTCGTGGCCGACTCGGCCAACGGGCTCTCCGGCGAGTTGCCGCTCAAGGACTGGTTGTTCATCCCGCCGACGATGACCGCCACCATCCAACGGCCGCCGGAGTCCGAGTGGATGCTGCTCGACGCCCACACAGAGATCGGGCCGAACGGGACCGGACTGACTCAGGCGGAGATGCACGACGAGCGCGGACTGGTCGCGGGGATCGCGCAACCACTCCTGGTGGCACGCCGCGGTTGAGCGGATCAGTCCAGGCGGCAGCTCCTGTCGTGGTCCCGGGCCGTCGTGATGCGCTCGGCGAGCGAGGGATCCATGGGCGGAAGGGAGTCCGCCGGGAACCAGGCAACTTCGGACGACTCCTCATCTGCGGGATACGGCTCACCGCAGAGGTAGCGACACCGAAAGGTGTGATCCAGGTACTGCGCGCGGTCGCCGTTGACGTGCACGGTCGGAGGCGTCACGTTCACCCAGACGAGTTCCTCGACCGCGCAGTCGATCCCTGTCTCTTCCGCGACTTCGCGCACGGCTGTGGCTGCTGGGTGCTCGCCGGGGTCCACGATGCCGGTCACCGGCGACCACTTCCCGTTGTCGGACCGTTTGACCAGCAGGACGTCATCGTTGTTGAGCACGACTGCGGTTGCCCCGGCTAGCCACAACTGATCGTGACCAACCTTTTCGCGCAACCGGATGATGAAGTCGGGGGTCGGCATGTGGTGACCGTAGCGCGTGTGCGAGGGATACTCCGGGAGGAAGGGAGTCCATATGAATCAGAGTTCTCCGGACCACGATGAGCCTGACCGTTGGTCCCGCAGTGACTGGTGGGGCGTGGTGCTCGATGCGCCGGACGTGGAGGCGCTGACCCGTTTCTACTCGGAGCTTCGCGGCTGGCCGATCTGGAAGATGGACGCCGACGGCTCCGCCCTGGACCTCGGCGAGGGCGTGGCCTACCTGGCGATCCAGCACAGTCCGGACTACGTGGCGCCGGTGTGGCCCGCACCGCCCGGCAGCCAGCAGATGATGCTCCACCTGGACTTCGAGGTGACCGATCTCGAGTCCGCCGTGGCCCGCGCACTCGCGCTCGGCGCCGAGCTCCCCGAGCACCAGCCGCAGGACGACGTGCGCGTGCTGCTCGACCCGGCGGGACACCCGTTCTGCCTCTACCTCTGAGGCCCGCTCGATGACCGGCGACCTCGGATGCTCATGCACGACGCAGCGCTTCGGGTCCCGCGTCGGCGGTGAAGGCGCCCTGCGAATCAGCGTGTTTGTGCCGGGCGCGCGCGGGAAGAATGAGGCGCATGAGTGACCGCGCGTTGCACCTTGTGAAGAGCTGGTTGTGGGCCCTCGTGCCTTTGTGGACCCTCGGGTTCGGCTCGGCGGCGGCGATGGCCCACGCTGCCGTCAAACGCCACAGCCTCAGACAGGCTCTGACCCTGCCGCTCTATCTGGCAGGCCTGTGCGCGGTGTTGATGTTCGACCCGGACAACGGTGCCCGTGAGGAGTTCATCTTTGGAGTCGGCATGACCCTCAACATGGGGATTGCACTGGTGCACGCGGTGGCCATCCGGTCCTGGGTGTTCCCGGCGCCACGCCAACAGGACGGGCTCAAGGATCAGCAGCAGCGAGCGCTCGCCGCCATGCGCGCCGCAGCGCAGGCCCGGGCAGTGGCGCGGCGGATGATGGACGACGATCCGGACCTGGCCCGCCGCCTTCAGATAGGTCGCCCGGATCTGCCGGGGCGTGAGTACCCCGATGGCGGCCTGGTGGATGTCAACGCCGTCGATGATCGGACCTTGGCCACGCACACAGGTCTGCCCCGGGCACTGGTGGATCGCATCGTTGCGGTGCGTCGCCAGGTGGGGCGGTTCAGCTCCTACGAGGAGCTCCTCCTCCTGTCCAATGCAGATCCCCGCGAGCTCGACCGGGTGAGGGAGTACCTCGTCTTCGGCTCCTGACGCCGGTTCGAGGTCAGATGGCGGCGGCCTCGGCCGGCCACTCGAAGGCGAGCGGCATCAGGTCGCTCGCGATCACGGATCGGAGCCCCTCATGGGTGGGGACGATGACACGCATGGCGGGGTAGTAGTCGACGAAGACCTGACGGTCGCGTCCGCATGGGGCCAACACGCCGCGGCCGTGGTTCCCGAACGCGACGATGCACTTGATCTTGCGGGCACCGCTGGCCCGTGCGGCGCCGAGCGCGACGAGCTCGGCGCAGGGGCCACCGGTGAAGTGGTAGAGGTTCACCCCCGTGTAGAGCTTGCCGCTCGTCGCCATGACGGCAGCGCCCACAGTGTGTACGCCGTCCTCGTCCGGCCCAGCATCGGTGTTGTCGTCGATCGCGTGACGGGCCTCCTCGACGAGTTCGAGTTCGCTCTCGGTCAGTTCGCGCGCCGACGGCGGGAGGTGGGACATGGGTGCTCCTGTGGTTGGCCGATTCGGAGCAGTCTGCTCGTTCTGGCCCGGATCGGCAATGGCCCATGGTGCCGTCGCGGTCCATGAACCCGAAGACGTTGATGACCTGGCTGGTGGTGGGGATCGTGTCGACCGCGGTGGGGTTGTGGGTCTTCAGAGGTCGATCCAGTAGCGGCGCTTCCCGATGAGGATGCGCTCGAAGTCACCGCCCTGGCTCTCGATGGTGCGAATCGAGCCGACGTTGTCCTCGTCGCAGGTCAGCAGGACATGGCCGAGGCCGAGCATCCGGGCGTGGTTCAGGGCCAGTCCCAGCGCCCGTGCGGCGTGCCCCTGGCGTCGGTGACTGGGTCGGATCGAGTACCCGATGTGCCCGCCCTGCGTGCGGAGGAAGTCGGTGTCGATCGAGTGCCGCATGGCCAGAAAGCCGACGACGACCTCGTCCGGGTCGGTGACCCAGAAGTAGTCGCAGTGCACGTGACCGTCCTGGAGGTCCCTGCCGGTGTCGGACTCCGCGCGGGTGTGCTCCAGAAGGGTCTCGAAGCTCTCCCGGGTCGGGCCAAAGCCCTGGACCTGCCAGGATCCCGAACCGGCGAGCCCGACTCCGTCGAAGTCGCGGACACAGTCGGCCCAGGCGTCGAAGCGGTCCCCAGACGGGGGAGTCAGCGCAGTCATGCGCCTCATCCAATCATCGGCGTCCAGCAGACTTCATG